>NZ_JAUBTG010000016.1:99757-119090 GCF_036702395.1 Microcoleus sp. D3_18_C2
GGAGATGGATGGAGGCTAGGACTCAAATCTAAGTTACGATCGCCATGCCGAACAAAGTCATCTAACCCAAGGAAGACAGTATTTGGTTTTTTCCGCTGTGCGCTTGCTGTCAGGGTAAGATTGAACGCATTGGTGGGCTAGTGCCAGTCGATCGCACAATATTTTTTGCCTAGTTTCCGTGAACCGGTAGGTGTTAAAATAGGGGTATCAAATTTTTCGGCTCAAACTCATGTGCAGCAAGAGTTTGATGCCCCTCCTCTGAAAAAACGATTCACGGAAAGTCTGAAAGCTTTACAGGATAAGGTTTTGGAGTGAATATGAAATTTTTGGTATTGACAACCCGAAGGCTGGAATGGTACTTTTGTTTTAGATTCACGGAACTGCACCTTGAAAACCAAATACACCCAGGCTTCTGGAACGGGCGGCCGGAAAAAACCTAAAACCCTATCAGGGATTGAAACTTGTGATTCAATGTTAACAGCAGGTGTTAATCCTAAGCCGGAAAAAACCTAAAACCCTATCAGGGATTGAAACTGCCCGCTGACATGACTCAATCGGCGAACGGTTCAGTGAATATCGAGCCGGAAAAAACCTAAAACCCTATCAGGGATTGAAACCGAGAATTGGCAGTCAGTAAGAAAATCAAGCAATATTGCCGGAAAAAACCTAAAACCCTATCAGGGATTGAAACAAAATGTGCTGGTAGTCCATCTCGCCAGCAACAGCCGGAAAAAACCTAAAACCCTATCAGGGATTGAAACCTTGCATTTTTCTTTGGTAGTTGTCAGGGTTCATGCCGGAAAAAACCTAAAACCCTATCAGGGATTGAAACCCCAATCTGAACCTGTAAAACTTCCATCATTTCCCGGAAAGCCGGAAAAAACCTAAAACCCTATCAGGGATTGAAACTGACGATTTCTCCTATCTGTGCGGCTGGCACTGGCAAGCCGGAAAAAACCTAAAACCCTATCAGGGATTGAAACCACCCGATTTCGTGAACAAGTCGCTGCAGCAACGCCGGAAAAAACCTAAAACCCTATCAGGGATTGAAACGCCGGGGACACTTCCCGATTGTTGGCGATCGCCTCTTGAGCCGGAAAAAACCTAAAACCCTATCAGGGATTGAAACGCGAGAACAACCAGGAGCCGATCACCTTAGTAAAGGCCGGAAAAAACCTAAAACCCTATCAGGGATTGAAACGCTCATAAGAAGCGCCAAGCTCTGTATATTTCGCGCCGGAAAAAACCTAAAACCCTATCAGGGATTGAAACTTTGACGGGGAATCTTAAGCTACTCATATCTGTGCCGGAAAAAACCTAAAACCCTATCAGGGATTGAAACAGGATCTTTCGGCGGCGCTGCTGACTTAAGCTGCTTTGCCGGAAAAAACCTAAAACCCTATCAGGGATTGAAACACTGCCAGAGAACCGCTCGACTTGACCGAGAAAGCCGGGCCGGAAAAAACCTAAAACCCTATCAGGGATTGAAACTTTCTACACAAGAGATATAAGGGCTGAGGATAAGCCCCTGGGCCGGAAAAAACCTAAAACCCTATCAGGGATTGAAACTAGCTAATTTGTCGAGAGTATCATTCAACTTTTGAATCAGCCGGAAAAAACCTAAAACCCTATCAGGGATTGAAACGCGCTGTACTTTTTGCAGCGTGGCCTCAGCTTTGAGCCGGAAAAAACCTAAAACCCTATCAGGGATTGAAACTGGTGGCATTGAGGTAGAGTTTGTGACGATCGAGCCGGAAAAAACCTAAAACCCTATCAGGGATTGAAACTAATTCGTTGATAGTTTCTTGAGTCTCTTTGATTCGCGCCGGAAAAAACCTAAAACCCTATCAGGGATTGAAACTTTCAATCCACCGGGAAATGGGCCAGAAGATTTGCCGGAAAAAACCTAAAACCCTATCAGGGATTGAAACATTCTGGCCATCGCCTTTGTGGTGCGTTTTCGG
Organism: Microcoleus sp. D3_18_C2; assembly: GCF_036702395.1. Lineage (NCBI taxonomy): Bacteria > Bacillati > Cyanobacteriota > Cyanophyceae > Oscillatoriales > Microcoleaceae > Microcoleus > Microcoleus sp. D3_18_C2. The sequence goes on from NZ_JAUBTG010000016.1 coordinate 101,722, forward strand.
GCCGGAAAAAACCTAAAACCCTATCAGGGATTGAAACTTGATTGGTAGGGTTAGAGCTTTTCGCGTTGATGGCCGGAAAAAACCTAAAACCCTATCAGGGATTGAAACTTAGGCATATCAATTAATAGGTAATGAATGAAAGCCGGAAAAAACCTAAAACCCTATCAGGGATTGAAACTCTCTGATAGTCGCCTGAGTAACCATCATTTTAGCCGGAAAAAACCTAAAACCCTATCAGGGATTGAAACTTTTTTTGGGGTTTCGTGAGCTAATTCAGGAACCATGCCGCCGGAAAAAACCTAAAACCCTATCAGGGATTGAAACCGGCGATCGGTATGTCGTCCCACTCGCAGAAGATGGGCCGGAAAAAACCTAAAACCCTATCAGGGATTGAAACGAAAGTATTGACAAGGAAGATGACTGCCTTTTTGTGCCGGAAAAAACCTAAAACCCTATCAGGGATTGAAACCAGGCTTGCGGCAGGAAACTGCTAATCCATCACGCCGGAAAAAACCTAAAACCCTATCAGGGATTGAAACACTAATATCTCTTGAAGAGCACATATACAGGCAGTGCTGCTTGGCCGGAAAAAACCTAAAACCCTATCAGGGATTGAAACTTTTGGCTCAGTTTCTTTGAGCAATTCCATCTCTGGCCGGAAAAAACCTAAAACCCTATCAGGGATTGAAACGACGATCGCTTTTACTCACTTTGGGTGACAACTCCCGCCGGAAAAAACCTAAAACCCTATCAGGGATTGAAACCACTATCTCTGGCGTGAGGGGCCCAGATTCGTAGGCCGGAAAAAACCTAAAACCCTATCAGGGATTGAAACATCGAGAATTGATGTGTCTGTTGGGGTTGGCAGAGATGAGCCGGAAAAAACCTAAAACCCTATCAGGGATTGAAACGTCCCACCGATCTAATGACCGTGACGAACTGGCTGACCGATCACGGACAGCTAGAGCCGGAAAAAACCTAAAACCCTATCAGGGATTGAAACTGCCAGCGATACAAATTGGCTGAATTCGATTAAGTTGCCGGAAAAAACCTAAAACCCTATCAGGGATTGAAACAATGTCACGTTCACGGGCAAAACTGACCCGTCACATTGCCGGAAAAAACCTAAAACCCTATCAGGGATTGAAACCTCCATCCAAACCTCTTTCGACACTGATAGAACAATTCGCCGGAAAAAACCTAAAACCCTATCAGGGATTGAAACCAACCTTTCATACTTCCGACACAATCTGCAAACCCCGCCGGAAAAAACCTAAAACCCTATCAGGGATTGAAACTTGGTATCACCCTGCTATCACCCTGCTATCACTTAAGCCGGAAAAAACCTAAAACCCTATCAGGGATTGAAACGAATTCAACGGCAACTACGACCAATGACAAAAAATCATCCGCCGGAAAAAACCTATTTCCCCATCTAGGGCTTGAAACGCCCAAACTACAAAATTATTGGCTCAAAAATAGACCTCTCCTCTCTCTTTTTATCTCCTCCCATAACCTCAAGCAATCGATCGACTACACGCCTCCAAGTAAAATTTTCAGCCACAAAAGCCGGGCCCGCAACCCTCGCTTTCGCAGCCAATCCAGGCTGTTCGATCGCCCTGCACATCAAATCAATCAAATGTTCCCCATCAGGAGCTAAGATAAATAAGGTTTCCCCGTCACTCACCACAGCCGTAAATTTACTCTCAATCCGCTGTGCAAAGTTCGATCGCGTAAAATCATCCGTAGGGCCGCCCGCAGTGCAAATAACCGGCAAACCACAAGCGGCAGCTTCCAACACCGGCAGATTAAAACCTTCTGCCAAATAGGGAGAAACATAAACATCTGCTGCTTGGTAAAACTCTGCTATTTGAGCAAAAGATAGCTGGCTACCAGTATAAATTAATCTTGGTAAAACCCTCGCTCTTTCCGCATCGTTGAGCACAACTCGGCAGGCTTGGGCAATCTCGTCTCTCGACGGATAAAGCAGTTCAGAACCTTTTAAAACTAATCTCGCATCTGGATATTTGTCAACTACCGCAGCGAAGGCTTTTAATAAAGGGCGAATACCTTTGCGATCCGTTTGTCCTCCGATGTTTAAAAATATAAAATAGTTTGACCAGCCCAAGCTTTGGCGCAGTGATTGACGCCGATCGCCCGCAGCAGGATAATAAATCTTAGGATCGACTCCCAAAGGTACGACGGCAATGCGATCGGCCTCAACACCGCTGCGAATTAAGCCAGCTTTTGACCAAGCTGAAGGTGTAATAATTTTCGTTTCTGAGTTAACCGCAGTTTCGGCGATCGACTTAACACCCATCCCCTGTAATACTGAACTCGTAATAATCCCCCATTCTGTCGCTGCAAATACCCAAGTTTGAGCGCTGCTGGATGCCGAGAAGTCCCACGGGCAGTACATTCGCAGAGTAACATCCGCTGACTGATTTACCGCAGGGCTCTTAATGCTGCGAAGTAATGTTTCATTTGGGCGATCGAACAAACTAATTTTCGTCTCCCAAGCTGCATCTATGTAGGGCATATCGCGGTGGAAAAGCTCAATTTGTCCTCGCGGGCGATTCCCTACGGGATAGCTGCGCCGCGCGTGCATTTCCAGCAGTTGAAATTGATTGGCTACGCAATAGGAATGATAAATAAAACGCCAGCCTTCAACAATAATCTGCAATTCAAAACTCCCGCTTTTGGAATTAAAAATTCACCTAATAATCAGAAATTGGTAATTAGTAATTAGCCAGCATAAATTACCAATTACGAATAATTCAGGAGCCAGAATCCAGAACAGTTTCTGTGGGACAGGATGGAGAATCGAGCTTTAAATCCCGCGATTTTAATCGTGGACAGCAAAAAATTCTTTCCGTGACAGTTACCCCTGACTTCAGGCATAGGTATGCTTAATCGAGTCTTCTTTCTTCTGATATCATATCGGATGGATATCGAGCGATTAAAAGGGCTGGTTTTTGAGATTGTCAATTATTGGCAGATATTTTTCGTGAACCCGCCCCTACCTTATTAGGCGTAATCTACTCGACATAATATGACTTCTGACTTCTGACTCCTTCTGCTCAATTACTAATTACCAATTCCTTACTTAATCACTTGCCAATCCATAATCCGCCACTGTCCCTCTTGGCGGATCAAGTCGTAGCGCACCCGCAGGTTTTCATTGCGGGAAGAAACGAGTTGAGAACGATCGAACACTTCGGCTTTTTCCGCGACTTGGGCATCTACTTGGGCGCGATCGGGATTAGTCGGATTTGTGGTAACTCCATTAACTTGCAGCTTGTGTACATAACGCTGGTGCGCGTTGTTACGCTGTTGAGCTTCTGCCATTAATTGCCAGCGAGACAAAGCCGGTTCTGTGAGAACTTGCTTTAATTCTTCGACAGCGTGATTGGGGCCCAAAGCCGCTGCTTTCGCCGATAGCCAGCTTTGAACTATTTGTCCGGCTGATTCCTCAGTGATTGCTCCCGATACTGCGCCTGTGGCGCTCGGTTCTGGGGTTGGGGCCAAGGCAGGGATTTCTATGGGCGGTTCTTCCAGGCGAACGAGGGCTTGCTCTCCTTGGAGGGGGCCCGATAGGGCTTGCATCGCGCTAGCCAACAGACTGAGTATTAACCACAGGAATAACAGGCTCAGGACACCTGCCACTAGAAGCAAAGCCAGCTTGTTTGGAGGCATGGACTTGACTTGGGCGGTAATTTCTGTTGCCTTGGTGCGCGCTCGATCGACAAAATCGCCCTTTAGCCCCTTGCCACTTGCTCCGCTGCGCCCTGAATGTTGGCGTCTGCGATGTTTGGAAGTCGATTCTGCAGGGTGTGGCACTGTAGCTATCGGGAGAGAGACGGGGGCAACAGCGCTAGGCGCGGCCACCGTTGCCGGGGATTTCGCGCCAGAGGCTGCGGTGGAATCCGCGCCCGGTACGGGGGTCAACGTGACCGTACTGGCTCCCTGCTTGGCTGTGGGTGCCGGTGTGGGTATGGCAGCGGGCGATCGGCCTGCTGTCGGTTGCAGTCGCCCTGGAAGCTTGCCGGAGCGGGGCTGCACCACGACCCATTCGTTGGCGGTTTCTGCGTCCTGTGGCAAAGCTTCTAGGTAAGCTTGTACTTTCGGGTCAGCAAAGTAATCTTTCAAGGACACTGACTCGTTGGCCAAGTCGCGGAAGTGGGGAAACACTTCTTCTTGTAGCCAGTGTTCGGCGTACAAGCACAGTCCGGGCAACAAGTCGGGTGAATCTTGGGAATGTTCGCGAATGAAGGCCAGGGGTTCTTTTTCCGAACTCAGTTCCAGGGCTCTGCTGGCTTCTTCTGTCTGGCCCAGCAGCAGGGAACAGACGGCTTTTTCCAGGTGAACGTCTTGGCGGCGACCCAGTTGCATCAGCATCAGCTTGGCCCGACGGATCATCGATGGCTGTCTGGCGGCAAATCCTTGGGCTAACAAGGTGTAGACCGAGAGGTAAGTGGCGACTGCGGAGGGGCGGCCGGCTTCGGCTTCAAATAGCGCCTGCTGCTCGCTGCTGGTTAGGTGTTTACGCATTTGCTGCACGAACCGGAGGAAGTCTTCTATTCCTAAACCCGATCGATCGTCTCCCGAACCGTCGATACCGCCTCGTTCTTGAAGCATTTCTCGCAGGATTTCCAGTCCCTTGCGACGCTCAGCGACTTTTTCTTCCGGAAGTGATAATAGCTCTAAAATGTTGTACGGACGGAGTTTGTATATGTCGGCTTGCATTTCACCCCTCACGCTTGCAAATAGGCTTTCGCGCAGCAGCAATTCTTGACCTGCTTCTAATGATTTTGCGGCATTTTCGTACTGACCTTGCTGCCACTGTTCGCGGCCGAGTTCTAGACAGGCAAGGCTGACGGTTAAAACTATATCTGGCCTCACGAGCTGCGGGTCGCCGAAACGACCTTCTGCGATCGCGATGCTGCCATTGTTAAGATACGGGCGACCCAGCTTCTGTACGAGTTCGTATTCTCCCAGTTCTTGCAGTATGAGCAGGGCTCCTACGAATTGGTTGTCATCGATTTCAATACTTGGAGTGTGGGGGTCGGGAGCAGCCTCTAAAGCCTTGGACTCTGCCGGAGCGGTTTCTCCTGCGTCTTGCAGGAAGGTGGCCGAGCCTGCTGAGGTTTTTGACCTCTGGTGCTTGGCTTCCTGTGCGGCTTCCGACTCTCGATCGTAAGTTTTGGCTAAAAAACTGGCATCGTAAGCTTTGCGCCCCTCTGAGTCTGACAGAACGGCGCAGGCTTCATCGAGCAGTTGTTTGCGGGCGACGATCGCAACTTCGGAATACTCCCGGCGCGGAAGCTGTAAAGTTCGATCGCGGTGAGCCTGCTGCAACTGTTCGGCAGTAGCTTGAATCGGTAGACCCAAAATCCGGTAGTAATCTAGTGGAATTAACATAAGTTAAAGAACTGTCCACTTCCCCAAAGCGCTAGCAACTGAATTAGCCTATCTTAAGTGACATACTCCCGCAAACCAAATCAAAAATTCTGGTGTTGGCTTCCAACCGCCCCCTTCACGGTATGTTGGACTTGCCGTAGAGATACTCTGATTTTTTTCCCTCTAGGGCGTTTTACAGTGAGGAAAATGCCAAGGCCCATTGCCCGTCAGCTAAATGAGTGGTTTGACTCTTGAGCATTTTCGGGTTTGAGAGTAATGGAATTATATCATTCGTGTGCATGGGGTTTAGATGGGAGTTTGTTCTCCGAGTCCCGGCAATCCGCCCCGAGGGCCAAACTCATTTTAACTTTTGAGGGGGTTTGGGGCAGCTCTAAGTCCCACCCTGTACCCGTTGGGTCAGCGTTGGGATACATGGACTCCCCCAAGCAAATTTTATCTGGTCAATCAGGCGTAAAATTTGCAAGCTAGAGGGAATAATTTTATCAGAAATATATATAATTCTAAAGGGATGTGAAAACAATGCAGCATCAAGCCGTCAAAGTTAGGCTATATCCGACAACCCAACAGCAGGGGATACTAGCTCAACACTTTGGCTGTTCCCGCTGGTGGTGGAATTACGCACTAAATATGTGTATTGAAACCTACAAAGCCACGGGTAAAGGCTTGACCCAAGTTGCGTTAAACAAACTCCTGCCAAACCTTAAAAAACAAGAAGAAACACAATGGTTGTCTGAGTGTTACTCTCAGGTTCTGCAAGCTACTACGCTTAACCTGGTAACTGCTTACAAGAACTTTTTTGAGTCTAGGCCAAAATACCCTAGATTCAAATCCAAGAAAAATAGGCAGTCAATCCAGTACCCGCAATCAGTCAAACTGGTTGACGGCTCCCTCAAGTTTCCCGGTCGTGTCGGCCTTGTCAAAGCCAAGTTACATCGACCGATTGAAGGAACCATCAAAACTGTAACAGTCAGTGTTACTCCTTCGGGGAAATACTATGCCTCTGTGCTGACAAAACTCGAAGGAGATAAACCAGTTGCTTGCACCGATGGAAAAGTTGCCGGAGTTGACTTGGGATTGAAAGATTTTGCTGTTGTTAATGATGGCATCAAGACATCCAAGTACCCTAATCCCAAGCATTTAGCAAAACATGAACGCAACCTGAAAAGAAAGCAGCAAAAATTAGCCAGAAAGGAGAAAGGAAGCAAGTCTAGAAATAAAGCCACGAAACTGGTGGCTAGGGTTCACGAACGAATTAGCAATGTCCGCCAAGACTACTTGCATAAGCTGTCAAGAAAGCTTGTTGACGATAACCAAGTCATCGTAGTCGAAAACCTTCACGTTAAGGGCATGGTTCGTAATCACAAACTAGCTCAAGCAATTTCTGATGTAGGTTGGGGAATGTTTGTCAATTTCTTGCATTACAAACTTGACCGCGAAGGTAAAGTGTTAGTAGAGATTGACCGATGGTTCCCTAGCTCGAAACTCTGCTCAAATTGTCACTATCAGGTGAATGAAATGCCATTAGGTGTTAGGGTATGGACTTGCCCTAGTTGTGGTACTCATCACGATAGAGATGGCAACGCTGCAACCAATATCAGAGCAGAAGGAATCAGAATGCTATCGGTCTTGGGAACCAGGACTGCTGCTGATGGAGGGGATGTGAGTCCGAGACTGGGACGCAAGTCCAAGTTGACGCAATCCCCGTAGAAGTCAGAAGCTCACGCTGTACCTTTATGTCAGCGCTGGGTAGTTCACATGTCTAGGAAGCCGATCGTCGGGTATTAATTATTTATGGTTCAGGAACGGACTTTACCAGTTTTTGACGCGCAAAGCGTAACCATTTCTCGGGATGAGGGCTTAATGCTCTACGAGGATATGGTCTTGGGGCGCTACTTTGAGGACAAGTGTGCTGAGATGTACTACCGGGGCAAAATGTTTGGTTTTGTCCACTTGTACAACGGTCAGGAAGCTGTGTCTACTGGCGTGATTCGATCGATGCGCCGGGATGACACTGATTACGTTAGCAGCACCTACCGCGATCACGTTCACGCTTTGAGCGCGGGCGTGCCGGCGCGGGAGGTAATGGCGGAGTTGTTCGGGAAGGAAACGGGTTGCTCGAAGGGCCGCGGCGGTTCGATGCACATGTTTTCGGCAGAACACCGACTGTTGGGAGGTTATGCTTTTGTGGCTGAGGGAATTCCTGTAGCTACGGGTGCGGCTTTTCAATCGAAGTACCGGCGCGAAGCTTTGGGGGATGAGAGTTCCGATGGCGTGACTGCTTGTTTTTTTGGCGATGGTGCTGCAAATAACGGGCAGTTTTTTGAGTGTTTGAATATGGCGGCTTTGTGGAAGTTGCCGATTATTTATGTTGTGGAAAACAACAAATGGGCGATCGGGATGGCCCACGAGCGAGCTACTTCTGACCCGCTAATTTACAAGAAGGCTCATGCTTTTGGCATGGCTGGTTTTGAGGTTGACGGGATGGATGTTTTGGCGGTGCGGGAAGTGGCGAAGGAAGCTGTGGCGCGGGCGCGGGCCGGCGAGGGACCGACTTTGATCGAGGCTTTGACTTATCGCTTTCGCGGGCATTCTTTGGCCGATCCTGATGAGTTGCGTTCTAAGGAAGAGAAGGAATATTGGTTCCCCCGCGATCCGATTAAGAAGTTGGCTGCTGAATTGATCGATCGAACTTTGGCAACGGCTGAAGAATTGAAAGAGATCGATCGTAAGATTCAAGCAGTAATTGACGATGCAGTGGATTTTGCTGAGAAAAGCGCTGAACCAGATCCTAGCGAATTGTATCGGTTTATCTATGCAGAAGATGAGTAAGCTGTTGTGCATTTAACTTGTATGTTTAGGGCGGGCTCTTAGGCCCAACCCCTACTCCCCACAAGAGTGATAGAAGCCCGTAGGGATACGGCGAAAGCCTTTGTCCCTACTGCACTTCCTAAACCAGAAATACGCTGTAAGACTTACGTACAAACTCTACTTGTAGGGTGTGCATTGCGAACCTTACAACCATCAATTAGGGCTAGAATCAAAGGTAGACTTTCTAGACGAAAAGAGGCGATATGATAAATCTCGATCGCGCTCAAACTCAATCCCGCAAAAATATGGGTGCAGTTCGAGTCAAAGTCAAGCTAACGAATGCCATTGATGCAGAGGTAGTCCAAAGAGGATTGCTCAATCCAAATCTGTTGCGTGTGTACGAAGCAGAAGCACTCATAGATACTGGTACGGTACGCACAGCTATTCCTGTAGAAGTCCGCGAACACCTGGGTTTAAGAATTAGGAGTCAATCGATTTTAGATTTTAGATTTTAGATTTTAGATTTTAGAGGCGACCCCACAGATAAATGCTCTTTATTGAGGATTTTCGATTTTCGATTTTGGATTGATTCCACGGATAAATCACGTGGCGGCTACCACCTTTGAAATTGGTGGTCAGGAAATAGCAAAATATGCTGATAGCCGACAAGAAACAGTGGGTTTTACTGGGCCGATTATCATTGAAATGCAAGGGCGCGAAACGATTGATGCGGTAATGGTTTTAGGCGATATCGTATTCATCGGTCACACTGTGTTAGACACTTTCGATTTGCTAGTAGATTGCAAAAATCCGCGTCTAATTCCCAATCCCGAAAATCCCGAAAGGTTTGTATTGAGAGTTCACTACTATATCCAACTTAAATACCTCCCCGGAGGCTAAGCTGTTCGACCTTTAAAGGAGGATAGTAGGGGGCCCAGCGTCATTCGATTTTAGATTTTAGATTTTAGATTTTGGATTGACTTGCGCGAGATAAATTCGGGGGACGCAAGGATTTGAGATTTTAGATTTTGGATTGATTCCACGGATAAATCACGTGGCGGGTACCATCAAGAAATTCTTGGTCAATAAGCGTTTCCCATGTATAGTAAGTGTTCGCGAATGGCGCACCTTACCTGGATCGTTAATGGTTTAAATGCTCCACAGCTTAGCGAATTTTGGATAACCTGCTTTTCCCGAACGATATCGACTAAACGCATCTTTCAAGTCAATCAAAGCATTTTGATAAACTCGACTATACAACTGGTTCATCCAAACGAATTTAGGCTGTTTCTTGACGTGGTTGGTGAGAATTTTTTTGACTTCGTTGAGTACCTTGGAGTCAGAAAGCTTCCCATTGCTATACATTTGGGTTCTCCGGCTTAATCCACAATTAAATACTACGTGCCAAAATCCTAGGTGTTTGGCCACCAAGGTTGCTTCATTGTTATTCAATTTTAGCGATAGTTTGACGCCAAATATAGTTAAACTTACTTGGAGCTGCTTACTTGATTCACTATAGAGGAATCCGAACAAGGATCTATACCCTCTACAATATTCTTAACTTTAGCTTTGTATTTCCGCAGTCCGTAGAGGCGGGAAGAAAAACAGTGGATTATCGAAAGCAAGTCTTGAGTCAATTCTTCATGCGGTGAAAGGCTTTCGGCGTTGGCGACGATAATTGTCCCGCCATTCCACTCTAGAATTTGCTCGACAAGTTCAAAACCAAATCGGCACAGGCGATCTTTATGGGCCACGTACAACACCCTAACATCGCCCAGCATCGCCCATTGTAAGATTTGCAGAAATTTGGGACGTTTGAAATTAAGTCCACCCCCAATCTCCTGAATGGAGTCTGTGATAGCAACTCCTTGCGCCAAGCAGAATTGTTCCATAGCTTGTGTCTGACGAAGTAAGTCTTGTTTTTGTCCAGTGGACGAGACGCGACAATATACGATCACCCGATGGGGTGGCGTTTTACCGGTTTTGAGGTTCCGGACTATATTTAGGTGACTTTCTGAATAAACACGCTGGTTACCCAGTGTCCTCTCAGGGATTAACTTGCCTTCCTTTTCCCAGCGCCGTAACGTAGAGCTTGAGACTCCCACTAATTTTGCGAATTCTGCCACTTTCCACATAGAACTTTCTCTCGGCGATTAACTATGGACAAGTTTAGCAAATTATTTGACACTTAAGTCTTGCTCAAATGCGATAGTAACCCCTAATCATAAGGATGGTCGCATCGGGTGAGCGACATCCCCTAAGCTGTGGAGCATTTAAACGAGTAACGAGGCTTAGGATCGGGAATTAAATAACTTACAATTTTAATTGTTATTGTGGGATGGGCTCTTATAGCCCGTCCAAAAAGGACGGGCTATAAGAGCCCATCCCACTTTCAAGAGTGGTAGTTATTTAATTCTCATTCCTTATGTGGTGTTAATCGGTAGGGTGCGGATCTGGTTCATATTTGATAAAGATTGTAGATTGACGGGTGTATCTGCACCTTACTCGCGTCTCTCTTCTTGTGTGTACTACATATACATGGAATATGCTGTATTTCTTTGATCTGCTATTCCTTGATTGAGAGAAGGATAAATTTCCGAGAAGTAGGCGCGAAATAAACACAGTAAAACCGGGAGCATCTCAATGAAAGCAGCTAAGCTAGAAATTGGAGTTTTGAGGCTCTCTTGCTGCGGAGCAGGAGGCAGGAGGAAAGAGTCAGAAGGAAGCAGCCAGAAGAAGTGTTTTTACAAATATGAGATGCTCCCGTAAAACCACGACTGGAAACTCTCAGTTACAAGGTTGTTAAATATTGCTATCCAAGGAACTTTTGCCCAAGAATCTTTCCCGGCTGAAGCTTTTACGCTATATATTTCGGGTAATTCCAATTAAGCACTTATTGATTTCGCCAGTACATTTATGACATATAGCCTTTCTCAGAAAGATGGAGTACGCCAAAACCCTGTGTTATCAAGCTTTTTTAGTGGAATTGTGTACCTCATTTACCCCAGAACCGCTATAATTAGCAAAGTAATGTCCGTTGAAGTTGTCATTACTGAGCAATGGATATTTTCCAGGGATTTTTTCCATGGGATATGTAAGCGCCCGAATCAATAATTAAGGTTGGATATTCAATTTAATTATCCTGCCTCACGAACAGGTTTCAAATATTAACTCTGTTGATAAGCCTTTATGATACCGCAACGGCAGTATAACATTTTATACTATTTGTTATGCAGCAAACAACCACAAGATTAGCCGATCGCCCGATCGCCCCTCCTGTATATCGCAGTAAATACAGTGCCGCCCCCAACCCGCAAATCTCCCTTGCAGAAAGTACCACAAATGTGATACGGTTGAAGCTTGTGTCCAAATAACACCAGTCCATGCCAAAACTCAAAACTCGCAAAGCAGCCGCAAAGCGCTTTAGAGCGACCGGCAGCGGTAAAATTGTGCGCCGCAAAGCTTACAAAAGCCACTTGCTACAGCACAAAAGTTCAGCTCGCAAAAGCCGTCTCTCTAAGCTGGTCGTCATCGACGAGACCAACGACGCTAACGTGCGGTTAATGCTTCCATACTTGTAAAGTTTAACGGAAATTAAAGATGACACGGGTAAAACGCGGTAATGTCGCCAGAGCGCGCCGCAAAAAAATTCTCAAATTAGCCAAGGGTTTCCGAGGCGCACAGTCGAAACAGTTCCGCACAGCTAACCAACGGGTGATGCAGGCCCTGCGTAACGGTTATCGCGATCGCAAAAAACGCAAACGCGATTTCCGCCGCCTGTGGATTGCTCGGATCAATGCTGCATCGCGCCAGCACGGCACGAGCTACAGCAGACTGATCGGCAACATGAAAAAGGCCAACATCGAAATCAACCGCAAAATGCTGGCACAAATGGCGATCGTTGACCCGGCAACATTCGGTAAAGTCGTGGAAATGGCTAATCGAGCCGGAGGCTGAAAGTTAGCTTGATTTTCAGAAGGCAGAAAGCAGAAGTAAGAAAGATTTAACGGTCTGCCAGAGAAGGAAAACTCCTGATAAATTTAGGAGGTTGAGACAAACTTTCCTTCTTTGTTCTTACTTCTGGACTCTTGCTTTTTCAGAAATCGCGATCGGGCCAGTCGATCGCTATTTCGTTGTTTTTTATACAGTTGCAGAAGCAGATATCAGAGATTTCTACTGCCTTAAAATAAATAAAACCTTCCACAGACCTACCTAATTTTAAGAAAAACATGGATAGTAATTTGCTCATTATTTACTTGTCAGTCCTGCTCGCTATACTCGGCAGCACTTCCTGGTTTGTGGTGCGCCAGATTCTCAAAACTCGGAAGCTGGAAATGTCTCTGGAACGCTTAGAAAATAAGCTGACCGTAGAAAAAGGAACAGCGCAGGAATACTACGAATTAGGAAGTATCTATCTAGATAAGAAGCTTTACTCCCAGGCGATCGTACTGTTTCAAAAAGCCCTGAAAGCCAAAGACTTAGAAGGCGAAGAAAATCAAGCTGTTATCTACAACGCCCTCGGTTTTGCACACTTTGGCCAAGAACAGTACGACATCGCCATCCGCCACTACAAAGAAGCCCTGAAGTTGCAGCCAGAATACGTTACATCTCTCAATAATCTGGGTCACGCCTACGAGCGCAAAAAATTAACAGCTCAAGCCTTGGAAATCTACGAACAAGCTCTCGCCTGCGAGCCAGACAATACCACGGCTAAACAGCGAGTAGAGTCCCTCCGGAAGCGTTTGGTAATCTATAATTGAGCGCCCATGTTAGGAGCAATAGAGATCCCGCAAACCTGGTTTCATTCAGAAACCGGGTTTTTTCTTCACATAGTCCAAGATACTAAACTATCCAATACATTAATGCGTTAGTTTTTAAGAACAGGAATTGCAAGTGAAGCTCGATCGCACACCGTCTCAGCACTTTAAATTACTGTCAAGATAAAAGCAGTACCTGCAACGCCGGTCAGTCCTAAACAATAGAAGGAGGAGAACGTAGTGACATCAATTCTCGTTGTCGAAGATTCGTGGTTGACTCGCAGGGTAATCTGCAAAATCCTGCGAGCAGAAGGATACGAGACTTGGGAAGCATCCAGCGGCCCAGAAGCTCTAGAACTGCTCGGCACTAAAACCCCAAACTGTATGCTCTTGGATTTGCTGATGCCGGAAATGGAAGGTAGGGAAGTCCTGCAAGCCATGCGCGATCGAGGATATAAAATTCCAGTGATCGTCATTACCGCAGACATCCAAGCCAGCACACGCTCCGAGTGCATGGAACTCGGAGCCCTAGCAGTCATTCACAAAATGCCCAACTCAGACGAACTAATCGGGTGGATCAAAAAAGCTCTCAGTGTCAGCGAGGAGAACACCCAATGAAATTAAGCACTCGACAGCTCGATGCTTTGCAGGAACTCGTCAACATCGGGATCGGTCAAGCCGCAGGGGTTTTGAACGACATGATCGACTCCCCGATTCGCTTGCAAATTCCCTACCTTCAGATTCTGACTCCCATCGACGTGGCAGAAGAGTTAGAGCAACACCTCAACGGCGAGCAAATCGCCGCTGTCCAGCTCAAATTCACAGGCTCCTTTGGAGGCATTGCCCAGCTAGTCTTTCCCACAAACAGCGCTGCCCTGCTGGTGACAATGCTGACAGGGGAAGAAGCTGGAACTCAGGATCTCGATTCAGTCAAAATTGGTACGCTGAGTGAAGTGGGAAATATTGTAATTAATGGGGTCATGGGTGCAATCAGCAACGTACTTCAGCAGCGCCTGAACTATTCAATTCCCACTTATAGCGAAGGGACGATTGCTAGTTTGCTGATATCTGGCGGTTTAGCTACTGATACAGTTGTTTTATTAGCCCAGACCAGTTTCATGATTGAAAGGCTTCACATTGAAGGAGATATCATTCTTATTTTCAATGTTAATTCCTTTGACACCTTGTTGACTGCTATCAATCAACTTGCCGGGGGTCTATGATTGAGGAGAGCAAAAGTATTAAGGAAAAGTTTGGGGTTCTCGACAGCGTACCAGTCGGCGCCTGCTTGCTGCAAGAGGATTTTGTGGTGCTGTTTTGGAACACTTGTCTCGAAGAGTGGACTAAAATTTCCCGCAGCCAAATATTGGGAACAAAGATCACAACCCATTTTCCTCACCTGAGTCAGTTAAAGTACGCCACTCGCTTCAAGCAAATCTTTGCAGGAGGCCCGCCAACAATTTTTTCTTCTCAAATTCACAAACACCTGATTCCGGCAACTTGGCAAGACGGCCAGCAGCGAATTCAGCAAACTACTGTGACTGCTGTGCCGGCCGTAGAGGCTGGCATTGAAGAACAGGAGATTAGAGACTGGGTTCTCCATACTCTTGAGTTGGAATCAGACGGTACTGTCGGCTCCCGATCGTCAAGAAGTGCTTTTGTGTCTAGGGAATCTCCACCCTCAGTTTCGTCATCAATATGGCCGGGGGTCAATGCCCCATCGTTCTACGCGCTGCTGGTGATTCAAGACGTGACCGACCTCACCCATCGCATCCAAGCTTACCGCACAATGCGGGATCAAGCTGTGGAAGAAGTGCAAGTGCGTCAGCGGGTGGAGGAAGAATTGCGATCGAGCCAGCATTTCATCCAGCAAATTGCTGACGCGGCGCCTTATTTGCTCTACATCTACGATTTGACCCAACAGCGCAACGTCTACGTCAACGGTCAAGCTTCTAAATTGCTGGGCTACACTCCCAAAGAAATTTTACAGATGCAAACTGCTTTGTACTCGAGTTTGGTGTACCCAGAAGATTTGCCGAGGCTCAAGGCCCACCAGCAAAAATTTCCCTCGACCCAAGACGGGCATATTTTAGAGTTGGAATATCGCCTCAAACATCGATCGGGCGAATGGCGCTGGTTTCGCTGTCGCGACCAAGTGTTCGCCCGCACAGCCGACGGCTGCCCCAAACAAATTTTCGGCACTGCTCAAGATATCACCGAGTACAAGCGGGCAGAAGAGGCGCTGCGGCAGCAGAACGAACGAGAACTGCTGATGGCGACGATTACTCAGCACATCCGCCAGTCTCTGGATTTGGGGGAAGTGCTCAGCACGACAGTGACCGAAGTGCGTCAGTTCCTTCAGGCAGATCGAGTGATGATCGTCCGCTTCAACCCCTGTACCGGCAGTCTGTGCGCGGGCCCGGCGACGGGGGCGGTGACAGTGGAATCTGTAGCTCCCAACTGCCAGCCCATGTTGGGGGAAACCCTGGAAAATTTCTGTTTTGACCAGTTCTATCTCGAAGCATACCAACATCGAGCGATCCGACCGATCGCCGATATCTTGGCCGCGGATTTGCCGCAATATCAAATTGACTTGCTCGCACAATTTGCGGTGAGAGCTTATTTGGTTGTGCCTTTAGTGCAAGGAGACGAGTTGTGGGGGCTGCTGATGGCCCACCAGTGCAGTCCCCGGCAGTGGATGCAGTTGGAAGTAGAGTTGCTGTCTTCTCTGGCCACCCAGTTGGCGATCGCCATCAAGCAAGCAGAACTCTACCAGCAGTTGCAAGCGGCCAACCTCAAGTTAGAGCGCTTGGCAACTTTAGACGAACTCACGCAGCTAGCCAACCGCCGCCGTTTCGATCAGTATTTAGAAATGGAGTGGCACAGACAAGCCAGGGAACAAACGCCTCTGTCCCTGATTCTCTGCGATATTGATTCTTTTAAAAGCTACAACGATACCTACGGGCATCAAGGCGGAGACGAATGTTTGCGACAAGTCGCCGCGGCGATCGCCGATGCAGTCAATCGGCCAGCAGATTTAGTAGCTCGCTACGGAGGCGAAGAATTTGCCGTTATTTTGCCCAATACCGCGATTCAAGGCGCGGTGTTGGTAGCCGAACACATACAGCTCAAAATCGCAGCTTTGGAGCTGCCTCACGCTGGTTCTCAGGTGAGCCCCTACGTCACTCTCAGCCTGGGCGTAGCGAGTATTGTTCCTGGATCTGAATCGGGAGCCGAAATTCTGATTGCTGCAGCCGACCAAGCGCTGTATCAAGCTAAACGACTTGGGCGCGATCGTATCCAACTTTACCAGCCCGATCCTGCTGGCAAGCCGAATGGCACAGGCACTTCGATACTGCCTGTAGATTTTTCTCTACCTAACACTAATTTACCCTCTCCCACTAGCGCTTGACGAATTGCCATATTTGTGGATTCCGAGTAGTTATGCCACTCCGCAAAAAAAATGCCACTGTAAGCCCGCGATCCAAACCCTGATCTCCCTCTGCTGTAACTTATCACCACAACTCCAGCACAACCAACTTTCTTTCTGAGCTCCGTTACATCAGAAGAAAGCGAATCCGTTGCCGAACTTCCTTCTTCAACATCTGCTATATCCTTGAGGGTTGCAGGTTCGGGATGCTAAAGAAAGGTTTTGCACAAGTTGCCAAGTATCTCGATCTTCAAATAACAGCCATTCTGCACCTTCGCAGTATAATTTGGCTAAATCGACGCTACCACCAATTCGCTCGATCGCCCTACGAAATTATATCCTTGGTATTTCGCCGCTTTCGCTAACTGTCGATCGGGTTTTTGCCGAAACTTCCCGAATGTCGAGGACTACTTTACCATCTCGACATCCTACTGCTTCCATAAAATATGTAAATTTTGCGATTTGAGATTGATGTTTGAGATAATTTTCTAGGTATGGAGTAGCTTCGTAGGCGTGAATTACGGCTTGGGGAAATCTGTTCCTCGCAGCAATCGGAAATAAGCCGACATTGGCTCCAATATCAATAATTGTCGTCAGCAATTCAGATAATTTCTCGACTCCGTAGCAGTCGTCTAAAAGCACTTCTATAAATTCTCCGTCCATGCCTTTCTCTGAAGGCACGTTTACTTGATGCAGTTTTCCTTGCACAATTAATTGTTCGGGTAATTGAAAGTTAGCAACTCTGTTAAATTTAATCCCTAAATTTTTTGCTCTAATTTGGCCCTGCACGAGTTGCTGAAGTTTATGGACAAGCATAGGGAGAGATGGAGATTTGTTTTCATTTTTTTAACATAACGTTCGATGATGGAAAAGCCTCTAAGGATCGCGAATTAAATAACTTACAATTTTAATTGTTATTGTGGGATGGGCGTCCCGCCCGTCCACTCATGACG
>NZ_JAUBTG010000017.1:0-112773 GCF_036702395.1 Microcoleus sp. D3_18_C2
AAACGATTTCCAATTCTTGTCTAGTACCATCAATATTTGCTGACTGACTTTAGCAGGTAAAGCTTTATACGCTTCCTAAGACTTCATCAAGCGGTTCATTTCGTTGTAGTTGACATAACCCCATCCATAAATAAAGCTCTGACGAATAACGTAATTGGCGGCATTGTAGAGGTTTTTGGATTTGAAGGCTAGTTCGTCAATCTGGGCGAAACGGTGTTCCGTCGATTTAATGATGTGTCTCTCTGTTAGCTGCATTCAGAGCCTCCATCTCTCGGATGTGGTAGTTTATTTGCCTTCCACCACCGCCACGCAGTTGTGTAACTTATGCCTATTGCTTTAGCGTAGTCAGGTAGTTTCATTGTTAACCTCCTGACTACATATTATCATTCTTGCTTACTACTGCTTATAAACTTAATGAAGTTTTATAATACTCAGCAATTTTCCGGGAAGACCCAGCCGATTTTAGATGCGAGGATTTTAGATGCAATAGTTATTTGGTTTTAAGTCCGTGTTTTAGCGGAACAAATCTTCAATAGATAATTCCCCAATCCTCAACCTCCCGACTTCGTATAGCCGGACTCATCTAAATTCGTCAACTATCAATCCAATGGTCTGTGCCTTTTGGATTCCACCATTTGTACAAACAGTTATTCTGTATCACCTTATACTAAATAGCTAACTATCATATTTCTTAATGTATCAGTCGCTACTTGACATAGCCAGTGACAACAGAGTAATCGGAGAGGGGGTGTCGAGGAGAAGGCGGGAGTTTTGAATTGGGGAGAGTGGGAGGAGTAGAGGGGGAGAGTTAGGGAGAATGTTACTTTATCCTTCCCCCCGAATTTATCCGTGGGGTCAATGCTTCAATTCTAAAATCTAAAATCTAAAATCTAAAATCTAAAGTCGATTGACTCATGACTCATTTTTCAACTGCATCTGATCGAATAGTTGTAGGGCCGATCGCCAAACCAGATAACCTTGATCGTTAAGGTGCAAGCCGTCTGTGCTGAGTTCAGTTGGCAAATTGCCGTCTGCATCCGCAAACAGTGGGTGCAAATCCAGATACAAAACATTTTCCGAACTAGCAATTTCTTTCAGCCGTCGATTTATTGCCCGAATCCGACTGTTAGGAATCGCCAACAGCCGATCGCGATTTTCCCAAGTAGCTTGTTCCCCGCTGTGGGGCAAAATCGACTGCACCACAACTTGTGCTTTGGGGTGCGCCCACCGCAAATCGCGAATAATCTGCCGCTGGTTGTCCAAAATCCCTTCGTCGCTCGCCCCCCGCAACAAATCGTTAATCCCAATCATCACAAACACTGTATCCGGCGCAGTGCGATCGAACAACTGCAACCGCTTCAGCAAACCCAGGGAAGTCTCCCCCGAAATCCCTTGATTCAGCCAAATTCGATCGACTGGTAACAGCTTAGTCGGAAACCACATACTGAGAGAATCCCCAGCCAAAACACTCAATCTTGAGGGTCGATTCGCCGCCACCGCCTCAGCTTCGCGACCCAACTGCGTCACCCACTGCTGGTAAGTCCATTTATGTCGCGGCCCGGGAACGGGCACGTCTAGCACTGCCTTTGTAGAGATCGCCGGTTGGCCAATTTGTTCCTGGGCCGCTTCTGCCGTCACCGCATCATTCGCCTGGAACCTTTCTGTCAAGTTGTTTCCCTGCAGCAGTAGTTGAGCGACTGTAAGTATCAGTACCCCGTTCGTCACCAAAGATAGCAAAGCCCAAACCGGAACAGTTTTCGATCGGCTAACTTCCATCCCTAAGAGGGATTTATGAGTTCTACTTCTGCTACCTCCTCCGAACTTCTCCATAAACTCAAGCTATTTGCAGGCCTCACACCGAATAATTTGCACTGATTGCTGCATCAAATTTTACCGCTCAATTAAAGCCTCAATTCTTGTAAGAATCAAGCACTGTGCTGTATTGGGCAAGGGCGGCGATGCAGAACTTTACTTTTTCGCACTACTTTACCATAAAAAATCTGCCTACCAAACTTTCTGGCACCGGAATCGGATTTGTCCAATCAGCATATCTCAACAAAAATCTATCTAAAACTCACCGAAATTACTCATTTCTGATGCTAAAATCCAAAAATGAAAAAATTAACTATAACTGAAGCAGCCAAACTTAAAGGTGTGAGCGCTTCCACCTTGCGAAGATGGGAAGCCGAAGGCAAGCTAATACCGGAACGCACCGCTAACGGTCACAGACGCTATGACCTAGCTCATCTTCTTGGCTTAAAACCCAACGGCGCTTTAACCATTGCTTACGCTCGGGTTAGCAGTCACAACCAAAAAGATGATTTAGACAGACAAAAACAAGTTTTGGAATTGTTTTGTGCATCTCAGGGGTGGCAATTCCAAATCATTGAGGATGTAGGTTCTGGGGTTAATTACAGTAAGCAGGGTTTACAACATCTAATTCGGGCGATCGCAGATAATCAAGTAGAAAGGTTGGTATTAACTCACAAAGACAGACTGCTGAGATTTGGTTCTGAAATAATTTTTAATTTGTGCGAACACTTTGGGACAGAGGTAGTGATTATAAATCAAACCGAAAATACTAGCTGTGACGAGGATTTAGCTAAAGATATACTAGAAATAATCACTGTTGTCTCCGCCCGCCTTGATGGCAGCACGAATCCCAAGAACAAGCGCCTCGTTGAAGAACTTAAAGCCATTGCCGGTAAACTCTAATCAATACACCAGCTTGCAAAGTTCGTTAGTTACAGATTCTCAATTCCCCATTACCAATGACCGACGCACATCTCATGCAATCGGAAACTACTATATTTAAGGCGTTGCATAATAGCGAGATGATTTTGATTTTTTTCTCTGATTTGTTCGGGTAGACCGTCCATTGTATTTTCACAGCAGGCGGGACACCCCACCATAACCCTCTTCTGTCACCCTGGAAAAATAAAAATGAGCCAAATTTTTAACTGTAGATAGAGCTAGCATTTGAGCGTTTATTTTCTAACAGAATGGCCCAAATCAAGATTTTTGGTAAAAGTCTTCTGCTATAAGCCTTCCCGATTATTTCTTGCCGAAAGTGACAGAAGAGGGATAATCATCCTCAAATTGTGCAACGCCATATGTCAGCCCTTAAAGGTCAACTAAAAATAAAAATATGCCCGCGTTCGTATCGAAGATTGAAACGCGAGCACAACGATAGACAGCCATAAGTTAGTGGCTATTTCAGAGTGTGGTTTCTCTGAATAAAGGCGTGAATTAGCTGATAAATAGCTAATCTAGGACAGGAAAGCTGAATTGGTCGATCAAGCGCACGATCTACAGTTTGTTACTCTTGCCTCCAGAACCCCCACCATAACCGCCGTAGCTGGTCTCACTTCTGTTGTCCAAGCTCGTTTCCTTCACAAACCCCGTGTAAGCTTCCATCCCATGTTCGCCGATATCCAAACCTTCAGCCTCCTCTAAAGCAGAAACGCGGATACCCAGCAAAGCTTTGAGTGCCAGCCAAAAAATCGTACTCAGCAGCACGGTCATCCCGGCTACAGAGATAATGCCGACCAACTGCGCCCAGAGTTGACCGAAACCTCCGCCCACAAGCAATCCGGCTGCCGGGCCTGCGGTATAAAGTCCAGTGGTAGGCCCGTCCGCAAACAGCCCTACTGCCAGAGTTCCCCAGATGCCACAGACTAAGTGAACTGAAGTTGCGCCTACAGGGTCATCAATTTTCAAGTTGTCGAAGAAAGTTACGGCGAAAACTACCAGGATACCGGCGATCGTGCCGATAATGGCAGAGTTGGGCACGTTGATCCAAGCACAGCTCGCTGTTACCCCGACTAAGCCTGCGAGGATGCCGTTGATAATCATCGAAAGGTCGGGTTTGCCCAGGTACAGCCAAGCAGTAATCGTTGCAGCAATTCCCCCGAAGGCGCCGCCCGTGTTGGTGGTGATTGCAATGTGGGCGATCGCATTTGGATCGACTGCCATTGTCGAACCGGGATTAAACCCAAACCAGCCCAACCACAAAATCAAACAGCCCAGGGTGGCAATGCTCATATTGTGTCCCGGCATCGCCACAGTATCGCCGTCGCGGTACTTGCCGATTCGCGGCCCCAAAAATGCCGCTCCCATCAAAGCCGCCCAACCGCCTACCGAGTGAACCACTGTCGAACCGGCAAAATCCCAGAAGCCTGCTTTTGCCAACCAGCCACCGCCCCAAATCCAGTGTCCGGTAATCGGGTAAGCAATTCCTACTAGCAGCAAGCTGAAAATTAAGAATTCCAGGAATTTAATTCGCTCTGCAACAGCTCCAGAAACGATCGTGGCAGCAGTTCCAGCAAAAACTAATTGGAAAAAGAATTTAGCGTTGAGGGGGACTCCCGTCCAGTTTAATGCGCTGAAAATGCCTTGATAAGCGTCTCCTGTGGCAGGGCTGTTGTCAGCTACGTTCCACAGGAAAAATCCGCCGCTGCTGCCGATAAAACCGTTGCCGTCGCTGAACATTAAGGCAAAGCCGATCGCCCAATATGCGATCGTAGAAAGCGCAAAAACAATCAAGTTTTTGGACAGCACGTTAACCGCATTTTTTTGGCGACAAAACCCGGTTTCCAACATACCGAAACCGGCGTTCATAAAGAACACTACCATCCCCGCCACCATGACCCACATGGTATCCATGCCCACCTTAAGGCTTGCTAATTGTTCCTCGGTGGTTGGCGTGGCAGGGGTTTGGGCTACCGCCGCATATCCCCACACCAAGAAGATGATTGCAGCTAAAGGTATGCAGGCTTGCCAACTTGGAGTGAGGCGGGCGATCGCCCTTTGTAATTTCTTCAACCTGTTGACTTTCGTAAAAAGTTTAGCTGCTGGCAAATTTAAAGCCTCCGGCCTGACTTGTTTGGACTTTTTCTTTCCGACCGTCATTTTAATCACTTTTACCCTCTTTATGGCTAGTAAGCTCAGCAATATTCGGAAAACTTTCCAATCTTACTACAAAAGTTTATGGATTATTTGTTGAGATTGAGATAGTTATGATAGCCTAGCTCTTCTAGTTGATTTTGTTTTTTCAGTACAGATTCGGACAAAGTTTTGCGGTAATGCAAAACTCGCTCTAGCAATTCTGGCTGATGAGCTGCCAGTATCTGAACTGCCAGCAAGCCAGCATTCTTAGCGTTGCCGATCCCCACTGTTGCTACGGGTATCCCGGCTGGCATTTGCACGATCGAGTACAGCGAATCTATCCCTTGCAGGTGGCGGCTCGGTACAGGCACCCCAATTACTGGCAAGGGGGTTAAAGATGCTACCATACCTGGGAGGTGCGCCGCTCCCCCGGCACCTGCGATAATGACTTTCAAGCCTCGTTGGTGCGCGGTTTGGGCGTATTCCACCATGCGCTCAGGGGTGCGGTGCGCCGAGACGATCGCCACGGAGCAAGCAACACTGAATTCTTCGCAAACGGAGATCGCATCTTTCATGGTTGGCAAATCCGAATCGCTACCCATAATAATTCCAACTGTCGCTTGATTCATGCAATTTTCAGATTTCAGATTTCAGATAAATGCTAATTTTAAATGATTGCGTTAACTCAAATTTAGATATTTTGTACCAAAACTGACCCTTAAAAGCAATTTTGCCACCAGCCCCCGTCTGAGCAGCCCTGCAGCCAGCAAAAAGCAAAAAGCTCCCCCTCCTCACCAGCCACCGGATTTATCCGTAGCGAATATTAAATCTAAAATCTAAAATCTAAAATCTAAACTCGGATGACTGAAGCCACAACCCCAACTGCCACCCCCACAGATATTCTCAATGCTCGCCTCCCCGGCTGCAAGGATTTGCAGATGCTTGCTGTTGACGAAACGGGAATCATTCAAGAAGTTTTGCCGATGGACGCCGTATTTAAACGGATTTGTCCTCCTCATTTGCAAGTCGTTGATGTAGCAGGCGATTGGATTTCTCTGGGCGGTGTTGACTTGCAGATTAACGGGGCGCTCGGTTTTGCTTTTCCCGATTTAGAAATCGAGCATATTGAAATTTTGCCGAAAATTTGTCAATTTTTGTGGAATCAGGGAGTCGATGCTTTTTTGCCGACATTGGTGACAACTTCGGTGGATAAGTTTAGGCGATCGCTCTCGACTATAGCTGATTATATCCGCACTGTACAAACTACTGTTGCCGCAACCAATAAAGCCCAAACAGCGGAAATTATCGGCGTTCACCTCGAAGGCCCTTTTCTCAACCCCCAGAAGCGAGGTGCTCACCCAGTTGAGTTTTTGTTACCGCTAACTATAGAAAATGTCAAGCAAGTTTTAGGAGATTGTGCCGATATTGTCAAAATAATTACTTTAGCACCGGAGTTAGACAGCACTGGCGAAGTCATTTCCTATTTGCAAAGTTTGGGAATTTCCGTCAGCCTTGGACACTCCCAAGCGACGGCAGAGCAAGCACAGCAAGCATTTGATCGGGGAGCTTCAATGGTAACTCACGCTTTTAATGCAATGCCGAGTTTGCACCACAGAGAACCGGGTTTGTTGGGAGCGGCGATTGTTTATCCGGGGGTAAAATGCGGTTTAATTGCTGACGGGAAGCACGTTTCTCCGACAATGATTGATTTTTTGCTGCGCGCTGGTAGGTATGAAAAAGGCGTTTTTTTGGTGAGCGATGCTTTAGCTCCTTTGGGTTTGCCAGATGGTGTTTATCCTTGGGATTCCCGACAAATTGAAGTCAGAAAAGGTACAGCTTGGGTAAGATTAGATTACCACTCAGTCCTGGAATCTGCTACTTTGGCGGGTACAACTCTGCCGCTGTTGGCGGGAGTGCAGAATTTAGTGGAGTGGGGAATTTGCGATGCCGAAAGTGCGATCGCCCTGGCAACTGAATCTCCGAGAAGGGCGATCGGAATTTCGGGAATTATTGGCAAATCTGCAACTCAATTGTTGCGCTGGAATTTAAATGCTGCGACAAAGCAATTGACTTGGCATCGGTTATTTTAACCTGTTATACCATTTTAAATTAAAGAATTGAAGAATTGGGAATGGGCGAACTGGTATCACCCGATCGATTTGAGATTTTAGATGTGCCGTTTGCATCTAAAATCTCAAATCGCCCATCTAAAATCGGTTGTTGCAAGTTGCACATTTTCCGAACCGTATTGCTATATAATATCTAACCGTTGGCAATAAATCAGCAGCAGGCAGATCGATGAATTTGGTAGACGACAAGACTATAGTTAGACAGTATTTTAACTCGACGGGATTCGATCGCTGGCAGCGAATTTACGGCGAGGGCAAAGTCAATAAAGTTCAGCTAGACATCCGCACCGGGCATCAGCAAACGGTGGATACAGTCATCAAATGGCTGCAAGCTGACGGCAATTTGCCCGGGCTTTGTGTCTGCGATGCCGGCTGCGGTGTAGGCTCTCTGAGCATTCCCCTGGCTGAAGCTGGGGCAATTGTTTGTGCTAGCGATATTTCTGAAAAGATGGTAGCAGAAGCTTACGATCGATCGACAGCAGTTCCCGGCAAGCTCTACAACATCTCCTTCGCCGCCCAAGATTTGGAAGCTTTAACCGGCAAATTCCACACAGTGATTTGTTTGGATGTACTCATCCACTATCCTCAAAATAAGGCTGCGGAAATGATCGCACACCTAAGTTCGATCGCCGAATCGCGACTAATTCTTAGTTTTGCACCCAAAACTTTAGCACTCACCGCCCTCAAAAAAATTGGTGAACTTTTCCCCGGCCCTAGCAAAACTACCCGGGCTTACCAGCACCGCGAAGCTGATATTATCAAAATCCTAGAAAACAATGGTTTTGTTATTAACAGAACAGCGATGACTAGCACTAGCTTTTACTATTCTCGCTTGCTAGAAGCTGTGCGGAAATAGGTTAAAAATATGTGCCAAAAAGATAATTTATCATAAACATCGGGTGCGCCCCGCGCACCTTCCATTCCCAGATTTAGGCCCGTGAACATCTCTTCTCTACTATGCGATTGCTTCGCGGCAGCTCACAATGACAAGTAAGGCACGCACCGCGCACCTTCGATATCAACAATTAGATGTTTTTCCCTCTTCCTTCTTCCTCCTTCCTTCTGGCCTCTTCCTGACATCCGTTACATCCGTTACATCCGTTACATAATCCGTTGCCGAACTTCCTTCTTCCCAATTCAATAAATATTATGTCAACGCTAATTTTAATTCGTATTTTTATAGCAGTCGCAGCGGTATTCGGAGGTTTATCCGTTGCAGGCGGTGCTTTCGCCTCCCACGCTTTGAAAAATCAATTGAGCGATCGAGCTTTAAACATTTTTGAGACCGGCGCCCGATATCAAATGTACCATGCCTTGGCTCTATTACTCGTCGCTTTACTCTTGAGCCGCGCCCAAGAGTCTCAAACCTTTTTTGCAGTGGCTGGATGGGCTTTTATTGCCGGCACAATCATCTTTTCAGGCAGTTTGTACGCCCTGAGTTTGAGCGACATCAAATGGCTGGGTGCAATTACGCCGCTGGGGGGAGTTGCTTTTATTGTTGGTTGGGGATGTTTGGCAGTCGCAGCTTTTAGTTTTAAATAGGCAACTGGTAAATTTTGAAGCAATTACCAATTATCAATTACCTAATTATCAAAAACATCCCTGGAAAACAGCTCTGTCAAAGTACGCAAGTAAGGTACAAATACCGTTAAATCTTCAGCAGGAAGCCGCTCACATATTTCCCAAAATAAAATCAGCAGCATATCCTGCACTAACTCCCAACTTACATGAAGTTTCGGGTACAACATCACGCAAATTGGAAACAATTCTTGCTGTACCGGGTGAATGCTACCTTCCAAAACGCACCAGCACAAATAGCTTTGAAAAATCTCGACATCTCGGATACCAGAAATTTTTACCTCGCGATCGCTCAAATACCCGCTGCTGCTGCGGTATCCTTGATGCTGGGCACTAGCTCGATCGTACACTGCACTAGCAATCTGAGTCGTGTGCTGCAACAAATGCTGAACGGCTAATAGAGCTCTTGAATTCGGGGGCTGATTCGCCGCCGCCTCGTTAATCTCTCCGTAGGGAATGTGCAGATAGTCGTCTACAACTTTTAAGTAGGGCGCAAATTCCGCTCTCTCTGACTCCGAAAGACATCCTAACAAGATTTTGCTAGTGTATTGAAACTCCATTGTCACAAATCCCAGCACTAACGGATCTGTCTTTGAGTATTTTCGCCTCACTTTGATAATATCTTTTCCCACCAGCACTGACAAGCGGAAAATAGGTTCTCTATCCGCATAAGCGTCTATTGCTTTCCGATATAAGGTGCGAGAATCGGCGGCAATTTCTAAAGAATTAATTAAACTTGGATCGATCGCGTGTCGCTCTATTTGTGTCTCTAAAAGAGCTTCTACTCTACTCCAAGCTATCTCGCTGGCTAATTTCAGGGTATCTGTCAATTTGTCAACTATGGGGGCTCTATTGCCCTCAAAATTAGTTAAATCTAGGCTTGGGAGAATTTGGCGTGGCGCTTGGTTCTCTCTTGTCGCCACTGTACTGTAATATTTTTTTGCCCAGCTAACTGCGAAGGAAGAAACGCTGACACATTTAGCTTTTGGGAGTTGGTCAATGTCCAGTTCGGTAATACATTGGGACGCCTGACTTGCGCCCTGTTGAAATTGGTCGGCTGCTGGTAAAGATTTTGAAGATATTTGTGAAATACCCGTCATGATAAACCTCGTTTTTTTATTAAGTCGCACCCGATCGATTCCCCTAATTTTTAACGTTGTTAACTACAATTTTCTGCATTTGTACGCTGACCGTCATCAGCCATTACGCTTAAAGCTATAAGCCATTTGGCTCGACTGCCTGCATCTTTTATAAGTTGCACGTTAATAACGTTATTTATTGTGTGATCGATCACCATCACCCTGTGATCGCGATCCTAAGTGATTTTTTTGACCTATAAAGAGGGCTGCAAATAAATTTAATTTGTCTTAAAATCGAATAATTAAAGTCAAGTCTATCTCAAAAAAACTGC
Source organism: Microcoleus sp. D3_18_C2 (assembly GCF_036702395.1). Taxonomy (NCBI): domain Bacteria; kingdom Bacillati; phylum Cyanobacteriota; class Cyanophyceae; order Oscillatoriales; family Microcoleaceae; genus Microcoleus; species Microcoleus sp. D3_18_C2. The sequence continues at coordinate 10,006 of NZ_JAUBTG010000017.1, forward strand.
TGCTTGAAATACTTGATGTTGGTTTGGGAGCGCTTTGGTCTATCGCCCTAATCTATTAAACAAGCTAAGCTACAGCACGCTCTAAGGGTGACTTTGGTTAATTTATTTCTATAGCTGAATTAGAATTGTATTGTGAGCCTGACGATTGTTATGAAACCCTAAAAAAATTAACAATCGGCTTTTCTAAATAAAAAATTAAATTGGAGATGAGAATCAGATTTATGTGCATTTAGTTAATGCCATTGCCAGGGCAGTTTTTTGTGATCCGTTGTTTAGGAATGAGAATTAAATAACTTAGAATGCGTGATGGTTCTTGTGGGATGGGCACTCTTAGCCCGCCCTTTCTGGACGGGCTAAGAGTGCCCATCCCACTTTCAAGAGTGTAAATTATTTAATTCGCGATCCTTAGCTTCCCCGTGAAGCGAAGCTATCCCGTAGGGAATCGCCCGCAATTGATCGTCGTCCATTCGATCGACCACCTACCCTTCAAAACCAGAATTAGCGAGTGACTCGCCCGGTAGCCCGCGCATTTTGCCAAATCCGGCGGGTTCGAGTCCTCTGTCGGAGGCCCAAGCCTGTCCCTACAACGAGAGGATTAGGTTGATGCGGGCCCCACGGGCGATCGATCCTCACAAACAGCACGACCGGTATGTCTTTAAGGCTATGGCTTCGGGTAGGATTAGTAGGACGAGAGGAAGTGGAAAAAATGAGCGCTAGCAGCAATTCAACAGAAATTAAGTTCGGAACCGATGGGTGGCGAGGACTGATTGCCCATGACTTTACTTTTGCCAACGTGCGAAAAGTCACCCGGGCGATCGCCAGTTACCTAGAAACCGCTTACACCAAAGACCGCCCAGTTCTAGTCTCCTACGATACCCGCTTTCTGGCAGACGAGTTCGCCCGCACTTCGGCGGAAGTATTGGCAGATTTGGGATGGACAGTGAAAGTGGTCGATCGAGATTGCCCCACACCAGTCATCGCCTACAGCGCCAAGCATCTCAACTCCGCAGGGGCCCTGATGTTCACGGCTTCGCACAATCCCGCACCTTACTGCGGCATCAAATACATCCCCGACTACGCGGGCCCGGCTACCCCGGAAATTACTGATACAATTGTGGCAAATATTGCTGGTGCTTCTGATGCCCCAGCTAAAGGCAGCCACAACGATAAAATCTCCAGTTTTGACCCGAAACCCGAATATCTGAAGTTTCTTTATACTTTGATCGATGTGGAGCGGATTCGCTCTGCTAAGTTGAAGGTGAAGTACGACGCTCTCTACTCGACTTCTCGCGGCTATCTCGACGGCGTTTTGGAACACTGCGGCTGCGATGTCGAAAGTTTTCATACCTACCGCGACGTGCTGTTTGGGGGCGGAATGCCCGAACCCAAGGGGGAACAGTTAGTCGAGTTGGTGGAAGCTGTTAAGAAGGATTCGGCGGATTTGGGTTTGGCTACCGATGGCGACAGCGATCGCTTTGGTATTGTTGACGAGTTGGGAAATGTCTTGACTCCAAACACCGTGCTGTTGCTGCTGGCGCGTCACTTGGTTAAGAATAAAGGCTTGACTGGGGCGATCGTCCGTACAGTCGCAACTACTCATTTACTGGACAATTTAGCCGCCAAGTACGGTTTAACAATCTACGAAACCGCAGTCGGTTTTAAATACATCGGCGAAAAAATGCGCGAAACTGCGGTGCTCATCGGTGGCGAAGAGTCTGGCGGTTTGAGCGTTTTGGGTCACATTCCCGAAAAAGACGGGATTTTGGCTGATATGCTAGTTGCTGAGGCGATCGCCTATGAAGGCAAACCGCTTTCTCAGCTAGTCGAAGAAGCCATTAAAGAAGCCAACGGCCCCCTGTACAACAAACGTTTGGACTTGCACCTAGAAGAAGCCCACAAAGCAGCCGTTTTGGAATCTTTTACCAAGAATCCCCCCACAGAAGTAGCAGGTATCCGCGTTAAGGAAATCGGCCGCAAAGACGGGATTAAACTTTATCTCGAAGACGGTGGCTGGGTACTGCTGCGGCCTTCGGGAACTGAACCCTTGATGCGCGTTTACATGGAAACCAATTCTGTGGAAAAAGAAAGCCAAGTTGCCCAACACATGGAAAAGGTAATTGCCCAGTTAGAACCTGTTTAACTTTCTACCTATTCCAACGGGGGTTTTTCCCCTAGTGCTTGGGATTGTGAGGTGCGCTTCGGCGCACCTTACATATTTTTGATAACTCTGGCAAAGCCTCTGAACATTAATCATCGATACTGCTGGGCCAGTTACAGCACTTTCCAGGTAAGTGAAGTACAGAGAAACCGGGTTTCTTGAATAAAACCGGTTTCTGGCGAGAAATCCAGAAGAAACCCGGTTTCTGGGGTGTACTTTATAAACCTGGAATCCGCTGTATATATTTGCAATACACTGGGATTTGTTAAAGTTGGGGATTTGTAAATTTATCTATTTATTTTTAATTAATTTAAAAAATTCCTAAATTTTTTCCGAATCTACTTGACTTTTATCCAGATAAAATTGTATATTATTAAATAATGGGGTGTTTGCAAAAATAAAATTTTCACACATATTCCGATTATAAAACAATTATACAAGTTAAATTACTAGCCTGTCAACCGGTTTATGAAAACAATTCCTCTGCTCGCCATTAGTTTTTTAGTAGCAATTTTAGTCAGCGCGATCGGCATTATTTCAGTGCAAAATGCCGCCCCAGTATCCTTAAACTTTATCTTTTTTCAATCGATACAAATGCCCGTAGGAGTAGTATTGGCAATGAGCCTGAGTGCAGGACTGATCGGAGGTGCGCTACTGCAACCGCTGTGGAACCTTTCAGATTCCCAAAACTCGCGTCCTAAATTTCCGGCCACTCCAGAAGAATCTGACACCGTACAATATTAAATATATTTGATCCCTTACAGGGAATATACCTGACCGTCAATCAGCAACCGAGTAATTCCCTTAGCTCGCAAATAAGGCGCTGCTTTTTGCAGAATACTGCTGTCAGGAATCTTGAAAACCCTTTGATTGCGAGTAGCAAATCGGCGGGCCACTCGGTGATTGTCAAACACTGCCAGGGTTTTCTCGCGAATTTCCGCTGCCGGAATTTGACCCAGTTCGCCAAAAGCTTTTAGAGGCCTGGTGATTAACTCTGCCGCCCGATCGACCACCAAATAACAAATTTTGGGCAAAGATGCTTCGCTTAAAGGCAAAACTTGAATTAGTCCTGTACCCCGAAGCTCGTTAGCGAAGCCCTCGAAGAGGAGCGACTCCCCCGACGATAATGAACCCAGGAGACTGCCTTCAGACAGAGAGTCCTCATCCTCTACATCTTCGTCGAAGTCGTCATCTAAATCGTCTTCATCATCCTCATCATCCTCATCCTCGAAATCGCTAAAGTCTTCACCTGCCAGCAGCCCTTCTGCTGGCAGCATTGCCTTTAGTTCACCAGTCACAACAGCGCGGTGGCTTCGATCGGCAAAATTGGCTGCTGGGACATCTGGCACATCAGAAACATCCAATTCTGCAACTGGTTCAGGGACTGATTCAGAACGCTTTCTGATCGTCGGTCTCGAATTTGAGGCTGACTGCTGGAGGGGGGCTGACTCCGACAGGGGAACAGCTACAGGATCGATTTCGCCATCTGCCGATGACTCAGTAGTCGCCTCTGTCGGTTCAGAAACACTTGTGCGATGATCGGACAAACGCTTTTGTTTTTGCTGCACTAGAAATTCGTATTCCGGCTCCGACAAAGCCCCCTGAATGATGCGCCTCACAGTCGAACTGCTCACTCCGTAGCGCTTTGCCAGAGTGATAGTATTCTCGTTGGACTGTCGGTACAGCCTGATGAGTTCGCGTTTGTCTGAATCGGAGAGTTTTGTAGGCGTCATGCCAAGTTTTCCAGCAAAAAGACGTGAAAAGACGCAGGCGAGCAGTCAGCGAACTGTGATTTTTCCTTTTCGATTTCAAGCTCAGAGATGCTGACAATGGCAAAAAAGCTTTCGCGTCCCCATCGCTTGCCAAAGCAACCCCAATCTCAAATCGCTAGGCTGCGCGACGACTGCGCCTGCTCTGGCGAGAACGGGTTGAGATGTCATGTTCCAAGATAGCTCCAATTCCGAACAGGATGGCGCTGAAAACAAAAAAGACTTCCAGCAAACTTCCGCTTTGATAACTACCCTCAGCCTGAGTATCCCGCCATTTAAAGTACATATCTGCGATGTAAAGCGAAAAAGTTGCAGCCGCAATCATTCTCCAAGATTGAGAAAAACGTCCTCCCCAAAACGCCAGCAGCAATGCAGTAGCAATAATCAGCAGAAAAACGTCTCCAACGATGTAAAACAAATTGATTGCATAGGCGTAAGGCGACAGTTGCTTGTCAAGTGCTATTACCCATGCGGGAGTTTTACTTTGTTCTGCTGCTTCTTCTTCTTCTTCTTCTTCTTCGGGTGCGGATTTAGCAGCAGTCGCGGCTGTTCCTTTTACCATTGAGTTGGACGAATTTTCTAAACCAGCCCCTTTTGCTCCTGGCGCTGGCGCAGAGCCTGTCACTACTTCCTGGGTGGCTGCTGGAGACATTCCTAGCTGTAGCCTCCAAGACTCAGGTGCAGCAACCCAGATAGCTACAGCAATCCCGAAGGCTGCAATTCCCGCTAACAAAGCCCACTGCCAAATTTCTAGATTCAGCCGTTTGGAAGTCACAGCGATCACCATGCCCCCAATCAGTACCACATAGCTGCCCAGATAAAAGGCATCTGCGGGGGACACGTCCGGGTCGGCCTCGAAATACAGTTCCCAAATGCCAAATAGCACACCGCCGATAAAATAGAACAGCATCCCCAGACCAATGCCCAGCCAGACGTTGCGCCCGCTGACCATGTGCGGGCTTTGCCAGTTTCTAAAACAGACTAAAGCCGCTCCCAAGTATGCTCCGCATTCAAAAATATAAGTGCCGATCGAGTACCACAGAGGTAAACCCTCTTCTGCTGAGAGGGGGACGCTGAACAGCAAAAAGAACAGCAGCGCCATGACAGCCCAGACAATGCCCACAATCACTAGGGTCTGAGCTGACAGTAAAGATGAAGATGTAGATGACTTTTCTGAAGTGCTACTCATAGGGATTCCACGAGACCTAACTAGCGGTTGAACGCACCCCATCTCAATCTTTGATTGGAGATGAGGATTCTTTCGCCAAAAACCTTAAAAAACCTCGATCAGACGCTTCCGGGATAACTGGCGTCCTCAGTGTGTCGTCGGGGCTTTTGCCCTCGTACACTATAGAAAGACTAAGCAAGAATAATATCTATTTACTAATTCAATAAATTAGTTGTTAGTCGATCTTGTACCCGGAAATATAATGATAGACATACGGTAGATGTCTCCACCCTTAAGGTTTTTACAGTACCAAATCTATCTCTGAAATTATACCCTCAAAGGTTGAGGTATCTGTTTTTTTGCTTTCCCATTCCCCTACTCATATCAATGATTCTAGGTGGGGAATGCGATCGAAACTTAGTTAAATTGCCAGACCATAGGTGGCATCCAAACCGAATCAACAATTTGGTTGGTCAATACAAGTTGGCCATCCAACCTGTATATCGCGTACCCCCTACAGTGCAATTATCTAAGATCCATTATCTCGACCCAATTGTCTGAGCAATTGTCACAGATTTTCTATCCTGCGATCCACAACTTGTTGAGGGCTGATTGTTTCAGCCAATCTAGAAACTGAGTCCGATCCGGTGCTGGCATATCTTGCAGCACATCGCTCACTCCCTCCGCGAAGTCCGTATTGCCAAAATATGATTTGCCCAAGCGGTGGAGTTCTTGCAATAAGGTCTTGAGATGCTGCTCTTGCCAAGGAGGCACCTTGTGATTTTGCAAGGGACTAACGGTTAGCCAGTTTTTTATCGCATCAGGGGAGTCTGCCTGGGGGAAGTTTCCCTGCTGAAATACCTTGGCGATATCTTTCTGAAACGATGTGGCTTGCCTTGCGCCTAAGAGGTCTTCTACATCGAAGTAAACCGCTTGGAGGAGCAGCAGACAAGCCTGCGCGAACAGTGGTGCTTTGGCTGCTTCATTCCCTGCCGGTTCTTCACCGGCAAGCTGATCTAAACGGACTTTTCCCCAGACGCTATATCTATCCGGCTCTTCTAGCAGAACACAGGCTTTGCCTCGGTTGTCGGTTAAGTCCCGCCACAAGGCTCTGGCGTCTTCTGCTTGCTTGCCGTTGAAGGCGCTGATCAGGCGAAAAGTCTGCCCCTGATAATTGAGAATGGGAATTTGTTGATCCCGTTTTGGGTGTTGAAAATTGGTTATTTCAACATCCTGCCGTTTCAGAATAAACATGACACTGCGATTTGACTCCTGTCATGGCCGAGGTGCTGTGCTTTTGACACTCCCGATGCCTAAAGGCGAAGGGATTCTTGATTCAGCGAGTCCACTTAAATTAGCAGGATTGCTCCCGATCACCCAGAGATGGTGCTCTCCTCAAGCGTTCCGATACTTTTTTGCTAACAAATGCTAACAATTATCTAAGCTGAGATTGTCTCTCAGCCTTGGCGTATAAATCAATGCACGAAGGAAAATCCCCCGCGCACAATTTACGACTGCTGTACTGGCAACGCTTGATTTTCGCGCTCGTGCCGAGCAGGCGATTGACTGTTTTGCTTTGATGCCGTAGAGGAAGCTTATATAGAGGCTCCGTACCATCAGGGATTTTCACCTGAGTCTTTCAATCCTAGTTCTACCACATTTTTATCAAATATCAAGTCGAGCAGAATGTTAGCCAACATAACTCAATATCAGCAAATTAGTCATTCTGGCTCAACTCATACCTCAAATCAGGGGACGATCTCTGGTTTTTCGGTAATGTGGTCAGCGTTTTAGGCTTTGCCACTACGGGATGTTAACATAACCAATAGACATCTGGGAAAAAGCACCTGTGACTCTTTTGCTGTCTGAGTTCCGTCTTAATTTGGGGAGATATGCGATCGACCAAATATTGGGGTTTCAACTCGACCTCTAAATACTTTACCCGAGTTCACCAAAAAACGAGGGAGAAGCCCCGGGCTACCGACATGGGGAGGAAAGCGGCTGCGACGACCGTCGCCGTGGAATGATCGCAACTTGAGTCGCAATGATATGATAAGTGCAGCGATTAAGAATAACCATCTACGTGTTGAAACATTTTAGTTTCGGTGAGATTCCGGCACAGTAAGCCACTACTGCATTTGAGCAGTCAGCCTATTTAACTGACAAAAAATATCAAAATGTGGAGCGTACCTATCTGGCATAAGTGATGGACTCCGAAAGCCGAAAAAAGCCAAAAGTATACGCAAAGCTTGGATTCGTCCATGCTGAGTGGGTAGAGGCGCATTGATAACGCCTTTGAAAGTCCCTTTGTGGTCTTATTCAACAATCCCCCTGATTCCTCAGTGGGGAGTATCAAGTCCTACCTAGTTTTGATTGTAAATTTCCAATTGGGCTGTTTGCAGGTGAGTCCCTCCAGCTTTTGTCAGATACAGTCTTGAAGGCAAAGGCACTCTCATCATCTTGGTTTTTTTCCCTAACCATCGCGCTGCAAGCTATATTTTTCTAGATAAAAGCGGTTTCTGCGTAAGTCATCAAATAATTTACTTGCTCGATCGCACACTGCACCGATACAATAATCTTGTTAGCGATTTTTGAGTTGGGTGCGTAACTCAGTTGGATAGAGTAGCTGCCTTCTAAGCAGCGAGCCGCAGGTTCAAGTCCTGCCGTACCCGTTAGGTAATCCTTTTGCGTAGCAAGGGTTTCAGGTTGACTAAGCTACCGAGAGTCTGGTTTTCCGCTCATCTTTAGCTCAGTCCTACTCTTCTAAGTAGCTGAGTATGTCCAAAACTGCCTCCATATCTGCCAAGTTTGCGCCGGACTTTTTGCGTCTGGTCTTCAACTTGTTAAGCAGGTCGGCCGGCTCTGGAAATTCTGCGACGGTCGGAGCCGAGTTTTTATTTGCTTGCCGATCGCGCTGCACTTCCTTGAGTTCTTGCTCCAACATCTGCACCTTCAGTCCTAAATCGCCGTTGCGCTCGTGTAACTCATTCAGTTCCTTATCCCATTCTGCAAGCTGCTTGTTGGCCGCTTTCAATTCCTGCCTGAGTGATTCATCGTTGCCGTCACTCAGGCACTCAATTTTCCCAGCCGTTCCTCAATGGCGGCCATCCGCTCCATCACGGTGTCAAGGCGATCGGCTACAACCTTGTCTACAGTGTCTACAATTTCTGTAGACGCGACGCTATCATTACTTCGTGTAGACAAATCCGTAGACAGTGTAGACACTATAGGTGTAGACAAAGTAGACAGCGCTGTAGACGTGCCTGAGACTTCCTTGAGAATGCGTTGTGCAGTTTGACTAAGCGACTCACTGTCTAGCTTCTGAGCTTCTATCCAGTTCAGGAAGTGACCAGAAGCCCTAAACGATACGACTTGACTTTGACTCATTGTAGACACATGTATACAGTATTTGTCTACACTAACTGACAACTGTCTACACTGTCAACAATTTGTAGACAAAACTTGTAGACACGAAAATCCCCCAATTAAGGGGGATGGGATTCAGTCGTTAGTTGTCAGGCAGTGGCTAAATTTTTCCTTGGAGACGGATGAGTTCAGCAATTCGATCGCGGACTAACTCGTCTTCTCCCTCCAACCAGTCAGTGATAGTAGCAGCGCTGTATTTCCGTCCCGGAGTATTCCATCCGAACATTTGAGTAAGCAGGGCTTGTAAATGTTCAGAACGGTACTCTGGCCACCAGATTAGTGCAATGTCTCGCATTTTTTCTGCGTCCTCTGGGCTGATAACTTCAGGTACTGATGTCACTGCAGGCTCTGACTCCGGTTTTAATGGGGGCTGAGCTTGCGGAGATTGAGTGAGTATTTTGACCATTTTCTCGCGCTCGCTTTGTGGCTGATTTGAGAACCATTGCAAAAATTCTGTAAAAGGTGAAGATTCATCGCAAGGATAGCAAGGTTGTTTCTGTACAAGGGTTTCATCGCAAGTGCCATCGCAAGTCACTTGCCTTGCACCTTGCGATGAACCTTGCCATGAAACTGGCTCTATGCAAGAACCTTGCGATACTTGCGATGAATTTACAAGTTTCAAGCCAAAAATAAATTTGTGACCGTAACGCTCTTGAGTATCAACGCGCCGCTCAATCTTGGGGAATAATTCCCGCAAGCGCAAATACAAATCCTGAGACTTCTTCACTGGTGAGTCATAGGGCGATTCAGCTTCCCATGACTTTTTAGTTTTTTTACCAGAGTCGTCAATAGTCAACCACCCATTCTCCAGATACCAGTCCTCCAAGATTTTATAAAGGTCTCCAATGTAGACCTTGCCCTCTGGGTTAAATTCCAGTCCAACCTCGCGGGCAAACTGCCACAAGTGCCGACTTTCCTCTTGAGCTTCCCGCATCGCCTCACGGGTCGCCTTGTAGTCAATACCCTCAGCCAACAACAGCGGCATCCGCTCCAACATCTTGTTGAGCATCGCCGGCGCAATCCGCTCCAGAATAAAGTCTGGGTCATCCTTAAAACGCGGGTCAGCTTCTAACTCACCCTGAGACGCGACAGCGCCACGCTTGTAAGTTTTCCTAAAGCTCAAGATGCCGTAGCGGTCATCAATAGCAGCCGTCCCCCCAGTGATGGACGGTAGCTTATTGCAGTTAGCCAAAAAGATAGCTGTCGGCTTGTACTCATAGCTGTCCTTACCCTTGCGTTCAATATCGATCGGGTCGCCTGTGATGAACTGCTTAAGACTTTGGAGAGCGTCAAGACTCACATTTGAAGCATTCTCAGAAGCCCAATTACAGACACCGCCCTCAATGGTAGCCAGTGCAAATTTACGTCCACCGTCGTAAGCCTTGAAATCTGACAGCGACTTCCCGGTCATCCCCCGCCCAAAGACAGCGGCCAACACAGCTCGCAGCGTATCCTTGCCGTTAGACCCCTCGCCGTAGCACAACAAACCTTTGACTCCCTTGCCCGTCAACTTTGACCGTACCAGCTTCAAATTCAACGCAGCAGCAGCAGTCCGCAGGAATATCTCGCGCTGTGCTGGCTCAAGACACTCTAAAAGGCGATCGCAATCGGCGCTATCAACATCAGGGTCATACTTGCTCCCGACGTAGGTATAGACCTGGTTAGGGTCATGTGGCACAAGTGAGTGGGAGCCATCAGGATTAATCCTCACTACCCCGTTAGAGCAGTTCAAACCGTCAGGATTTATCTTGTTTGGGTCAACCGCATTCCGATTCACAACCCAGTTGAGAACCTCAGCGACGTTACTAGACTTGGCTCGGTTGTTAACCCAAACACCCTTTACCTTTTCCGCGTAGGTATTGAGCCAGTCACCGATACGGCGCTTTTCCTCGGACTCCGATCGCAATTCGTAGTGACTGCCGACATAGTGATAAAGCTGACCTCCAATAGATTTCCAGTGACCGCCTGAGTAAAGTGCAGCCTCTGCCTTCTGTACGAAGTTTTGCAGTGCAGTCGGCGCTGTGTCTGGGATGTAGTCGTTTATACTACTGTCATACTTCTGGCATACTACTTCTTCTCGCGTGCGCGGGTGAGGAGTTAAAGAAATATTAGGAGTTAATTCCGTTGCAGCGTTATTGACTGCTTCCTCTACCAGCCGGATGAATTCCTCGCTGTCTATGGCTTCCAAGATTTCTCGGATGTCTCCCGCATCTGGAATATCTGGGTAGATGACACGCGGGTCAACAACCACACAAGGGAACTGGATGTGACGGGCAACCAGCCAAACTTCTTGACCCTTCTTGATACCTGCGTCATCGTTATCGCGCAACACTGCAACACTGACGTTTTTGCCTGTCGCTTGCAGAGTTTCGAGCATTATCTGAATTTCGGGATGGCTCCAATTGGAACCTTGCATAGTTAGCCCTGCAATGCCGATACCCCTCGCACGGTCTACATTGTCTTCCCCTTCAAGTATCGGAACGAGAACGGGTTCACCGTCTGGTAGTGCTTCTAGTAGTTCGATAACTTCATCAATCCGATATGCTGGCCAGCGAGCATCACCCTTGCTCCAGACTTCCTTACCACTGGGGTCGATGTGAATTTGGCGGCAGGTTTTGTCACGTCCTTTTGGTTTGCTTACATCGGGCCAATCAAACCGCAAAACCTTTTGAGTGTCGCTGTAGGCGTAGGTAATCTGTGTGGCACTGTCGGGAACGCCTTTGGGAACGTATTTGGGTTGTTCGGTGCGAGGTGGCTTTCCGGGTGCAGGTAATCTCAGAAGTTTCGCGCCGATCGGAACTGGTACGGGTAGGTATTCCTTCTTTCTGGTTTTTGGCTTCTGTGCCTGTGGCGCGGGCTTGTCCTCTTTGCACTCTGCTAAAAATTCAGCCAGTGGCCGGATAGCTTCCCGAATATCAGCGGTTGAGCAAGCGCTTGTCCAGCACTGGTACTTGCCGTTCTTGGAGTTAATCCCTAAACTGTGGCCCTCGCAAACAGGGCAAATATAGTAATTTTTGGCTTTACCTGGTTCCAGTTTGTCGAGATGCTCGCGGATATCAAACTTTTTGGGGGTGCTTGAAGTTTGCTCGTTATCTGGAGTAGAATTGTCGTACATAAATTTTGCTCGCCCCTACGGCGAGTTGAATGTGGATGAATCCTCAAAACCGTTGCGAGTCAGGTACCAATTGATAGCAGCGGTTTTTTGGTGTCTAGAATTTGTTGAAAATTTAAAACAGGTGGTACCGCCCCGCTAGTTGACTAGGGGTGCGATTAAGTTGTCAGTGCGCGACACAGATATTAAGCCATTGCAAAATCTAGAGATGGGTGTCAAAGCTTTCAACAGTTGAGCCAAGAGCGTTAATTGCTTTCTTAAATCCCTGCAAACATTAAAGCTGACCCACTTGTTCGTCCGCCCTTTGTAAACCGCGCTCACCCGATACCCCCAGTGCTTAGCAACCCAGCAAAAAAAAGCTTTCCAATGGCGACGCCATTCGAGCCTGTTTTCCTTGAATTTGAGAAGCTGTCGGATATTCATTGGAACCCATTATAGATGTAGTCGGCTTGAGGTTCACTGGCTGACGGAGAAACTTGGCAAAATGTCACGAAACCTGATAGGTTTCGCAGTGGCAAAATACACCTAATAGGTTTGGGAAACATTACGGAGCATTTCGGTGAGATTCTGCGGTCGAGAGGCAGGCCATAAGCCAGCCCCCTCCCGGCTCACGTTACTCGTCACCCTTGACGAATGGGAGCAAGAATTCATACTCAGCCTTCGCGTCCCGGTAGGATTGACTACTGCCGGCTGACACTCCCCAAACTTCTTTAAGGATTTTATTCTTGCCGGTGATGCCCTTCGCGTGACATTGCAGAATCAGTTCGATTTGTTCGCGCTGTCTAGTGGATAAATTCACTACTGCGAGTTCGCCCGAATCGCCAGAAGTCTTATTCAGTAACAGTTCTAGTGATTCTCTTATCGAATCGAGTTCTGCCTCTTGTTCGTCGGTTCGTTCGTTTGTTGCCAGAATTTGTTCTGCTTCCTGTTGTCTTTGTTTCTGAGAAATGTATACGCTGGTGCTGATTTCATCCACCACATCGGCAGTGATTGCCCGCTCTTTAATTGCCTCAATCTCCCCTTGTTCGGACAGTTTGCGGGCGATATTACCCGCCGATACTGCACAAGCAATCGCAGCACACAAACTAACACCTTGCAGCGCTTTGTGAGTGTCTAGCTTTTTGTCTAGTGCTGCTAGTGGAGTCAGCCAAAGAACTACAGAGGACGCGCTTAAAACGAACAGTTTTAGCTGCATAGAAATACCCCCAAACCAATCAGCAGCATCGCTAAACCGCCGATTAAAACAGCCTGTAAGTCAGCCACTGAAACCTTGAGCAATTTACTCAGGGAGTAGTCAAGCAACCAACTTAGCCCCCAAGCAATCGCTATTGCTGTTAACAAGAATAAAACCGCTTTCATTGCCATTGGATGCAGACTCGCTATCCATCCCAGAAGGGAGAAAGCGACGCATCCGGCAACGAAGTAATTTGCCAGATACATCGCTTTCATTATTTCTTACCTCCTAGCACTGCATCCCACGGGCGAGGCTGGGGAGTCGCTACGGCGGGGGGACGGAAATCTTTCAGGGTGTAGGAATATCGGTCAACACCAAAAGGGGAATTTGAGATTTCCGCATAGTGGGAAAGCTCGAACGTGAATCCGTTAGCTCGTAAAGCTTCTACTAATTTTTTCACTTCTTTTTTGTTGCCAGCAATCCACATATATTCCATTAGCTTGCACCTCCGGTGAGCTTGGCTTTGATTGCATCAATCCGAGTGCGGGCATCGCTGTCAGCTTTATCAATCCCTAAACCCAGTCGGGCATAACCAGGGCGCAAGCTGTGCAAGTGCTTAGCCAGTCGAGTGTCTGAGCGTTTTTTACCCAGTTCATTATCAGCCACAACACCTTCATATTTGCGGTGATGGCGGTGAACTTTGGCATCGGCTTCTTCAACTTTTGCCAGCGCTTCATAGGCACGTTTAGACTGTTTTGCGCCGTCTGTTTTCTCCTTAGCTAAATCCTTCATTGCGTCCGCTTCTTCTTTGGTGAAGTAGCGCGGTGCTGGCACAACTGGAACACTACGGATGCTGGAAAAGTTACCAGGATTTAGCGGTGTGATGACACTTGCGTCGGTGCTTGCTAGAACTTTTGATTTGTCGATTGCGTGTCCGCCGTCGTTGCTGGCAGTGAGTTTTCCAGCATCAGAATTGCCGCCAAAAAGGCGTAGTTGTAAGCTCATAGTTTTGTCCCAATTTGAATGTTGATGCGAACAGGAGAGGGAAATAAATTCAGGGGATTGATTTGACGCCACATAGACATTGCCAGCACAAACACTCCCGTCGATGCGAGTATGAGTGCGATGAGTTGCCCAAGGTCAACCCAGTCTAAAAAGCTGGTGGAAGTCTGGCGAGTGAAACCGCACACGGGGAACGAACCGTCGTTAGTCCAATCTAGGGTGTCTACAGTGTCTAGCACTGTGTCTAGTGGTTTAGCCGAGGTATACAAACAGTCGGACTGCTTGCGACTGCTTGCGACAGTTTCACCTGTGTCAAGTGATCTAGCTAAGGTATACAAACAGTCGAACTGCTTGCGACTACTTGCGACTGTTTGTATAGCTTCGGGTACTGTGTCAAGCAGTTCAGACACTGTGTCTACACTGTCTACAGTCGCTGTGTCAAGCAGTTCAGGTACTGTGTCTACACTTTCTAGAACTGTGTCTAGTGGTATGTCTAGCACTGCGTCTACACTGTCTACATTCACTGTGTCAAGTGATTCACCGTCAACGAGGTACAGTTCTAGCAGCGCTTCCCATGTAGCAGTTTTGCTAAGCTTCCCGAACTGTCTGGCGTCTTCATTGGAGAAGCCACGGTCATAGGCGATCGCCCTTAATTGGTCAATGCGACGGTAGCTGACGGTAGGTTTAGTCATGGCAAAACCCCGTCAACTCAATCATTAAGAGTTGCGATCGTCCGCAAAGACAACCGTCTAAAAATGTCATAATTTATCGGCTCCAACCGTTGTACCTGAACGTTTGGGGAAGTCGTGGTTTGGCTAGCATTGCAAGTGCTCGTCAACCGCGCATCAATCTTCCTTAGTTACTCACGATTGCAGACTTCCACTTCCTTGTCAACACAGGGACTGTAAAGTTTTGTTTCAAGTTATTCGGCAAGCAACTCCATCACTTCGTGGGGCGTAATGCCGTAAATAGCGGCTAGCAGTTTGACATTTTTCACATCACTTCCTAACTGTTTAAGCACTCCAATTGCACTACCCAATGGAATAGCTTCTGTTGTGGACTGAGTTAGTAAATCAATCGTTGTCTGAGTATTGGCTCGTTTTTTATAAGTACCTTCATTCATCTGTGTTGAATGCCCCAAACTCTTAGCTCTTGTCTCCTGAGACATTCCCGCCATTTGACCGTTGAGATTTGCTAAGTGACGTAAAGCGTGGGTTTGGGTAAAGCCTTTATCCCATCTTCTTAAGATAGTTTGTGCGCGGTCACTGTATAGCCCACTAATCGTCTTTGGATTGTTTGACGATGTTCTAACATCAGGCAAGTTGCCTGACTTGATTTCTAAACATTCCATCAAGTCAGGATGAGTAGGAGGGAGCATGGGTATACACAACCTGTAGCCCGTCTTAGTCGTAGTATCTAGTAACGTCTTCTCGCCTACTACGGCAATCATTTGTTTGTTTATCGGTTCATTCAAGGCAGGAATAATAACACCATCTTTCGTCTTAAATGGCTTGTCAATATTCTGAATCGCAAAAACTTCATGAACTCGAAAGCCATACACCAACTGCATTGAGAATACCCACATCCACCGCCTACGTGATTCCAAATGGTATCGTTTGTTGTTGGGAACATCTAAAACCACTTCGCGAAGTTTTAAAAACTCATCAACCGATAAAGTTTGAAGGTCTTCACGAAATTCTGTTTGTCTACCGTCAATCTCTTTGAGCCTGCCCAATAAGTCGGCACTGTCAATAGTCTCAGCAAGCTTTTTCATGGCGCACAAGCAATTTTTAAAGCACTTGGTTCCTTGTTTTTTACCGTTAACTGCGGACAGAATATCTGTTAGGTTTACGACCCTATCTTGTGGCAACAGCTTATAGTAGTCACCGTAAACGGCACTCCAAGTACGTTGCTGACTAATACTACTCCTGTCACGTTGTTGACGGCGTTTAGTGCGTCCATCCCAGTATTCTTTCTCTACTTTTGTTATCGCCTGACCAAACGTTATCAAATCATTTTTGATGACGTTTTTATCCAAAATAACATCATCATACCAGGCTAAAAAGCGACTCTCGCTAGAGAAGGACTGTAAACCGCTAGCAACTAGATGAGCTTTCCTCAGAGCATCAGTGATACCTTGCATGGTCAAGTAGCACCCACAAGTCTTGTTGACCCGCTTGTCACCTAACTTGAATTGCAACGTTATGTAACCACCACTCGCTTTCCTGTCTCTTTTTAGCCCTACGCCCTTGGGGCATTCTTTCTGTGCTTGTTGGAAGTAGTCTAGAATCCGCTCGTAGCCAATAAGGTAGTCTGCGGTGGTACTTGCAGTGACAGGATTAGATTTTTCGCTCATCTCTCGCTCCCTACTCTGATAGTGCTGAGTTCGACTGATGTACTCAGCCTACAGCAAGTCGCTCAGTGTTCGCTCAAATCAAAAACAGGACTTTCAGAGTGGGTGCAAAAAATGGCTAGAACGACGGAAATTCGTAATTCAAGAGCGAGGCTTTGATTCAAGTCCTGCCGTACCCGTTACATAAAACCTAATAGCATCAATGCTTTGAGCCGTTCTTTCCCGAAAAGGAGAGAGCGGCTCAAACCTTATTTGTTTCGCATTTTTTTCGCATTTTGTTTCGCACAACAAATGCGAAACACTGCCTATCTGGGTCAGGTGGTATCCCGGCATCCTTTCAGCAGACACGGGTCAACTCTCCGGGCCCAATATTTCCAAGAACGTCTCCACGTCTGCCAAGTCCGCTCTGGATTTTTTACGCCGCGCTTTCAATTGGTTGAGCAAGTCAGTCGGCTCTGGGAATTCTGCGACGGTCGGAGCTGAGTTTTTATTTTCGGCGTCTGGCATCCGAAACAAATCCTTAAAAAAGCCCCACCTGCCACACTGGGCGAATCTTCATGCTTCTGACCGATCGACACTGCTACCCTTCTGGGTATAGGTTTGCTATAGCCGATGTGATATCATAAAAAGTCTATTGTGTCAATAGCCTAGCTCCTGCGATGTTCAAACAGCAACAGCAGGTTGTGGGCCGAGTAGCCCTCAGAGGTTATCCTTAGTAATCAGGCTAGTTTCCGACAGGTTTGGATATGTTCCCAACAACTCTATTTCATGTTCCCCAAAATTTAATGCTATTACTCGACCGCAGCGCGATCGACCGATTAAAGCCCCTATTGGCGCAAGCAACCGGAATGCCTATAGTTGCATCGGAAAATACGGCAACAATTGCGCTCGTATTGGTTGCTATGGGAATTCTGGGTTGGGGATTTTATCGCGCCAGACCTTTTGGCAAACTGGGAATTTTGGCTTGGTTGCAGTCTGTTGCGCTGATGAGTCCCTGGCTGCTGTTCTTTGGTTTGTTCGCCGCCGGAATTTACCTCAATCTAGTTGCGGTATTGTTGCTGCTAGTGGCATCCACGGGATTGTACATTTATCTGGGCCGGCAATTGCGTAAGGCTGCATCTGATACAGTGCTGCCGCGGCCGGATGCTGCTGAGGTAAAGTCCCAAAGCGATGCTTTCTCAGCCCCTGAGTCGCAGCGACCACCAGGCCCAGAAACGATTAAGATCGTCACCTCGTCGCCTGCGAATAATGAATCAGAAATAATTCCCGTTCCGGTGGAAGACCTCAAGGCAATTAAAGGTATCTTTGGAATTGATACTTTCTTTGCCACAGAAACGATTCCCTATCAAGATGGGGTAATTCTCAAAGGCAATCTCCGAGGAGACCCAGAACAAGTACACTCACGTTTGACGGCAAGTTTGGAAGAAAGATTAAACGATCGCTACCGCCTATTTTTAGTAGAAAATCAGGACGACAAGCCCGTAGTTATTATCTTGCCCAGCACCAACGACCCGCAGCCAACAACCGTGTCTCAAAAAATCCTAGCAGTCGTGCTGCTGCTGGCAACAATTGCTACTAGCTTAGAGACAGGCGGTTTGCTGCTAGGTTTCGATTTCTTTAACTCGCCGGCTAGATATCTAGAAGTTTTGCCAATTGCAGCCGGAATTTGGGCGGTTTTAGGCTCTGGGGAAATTGCTCGCAGAGTGCTGGCAAATCGGTACAAGGTTGGCTTGAGTTGGCCGTTTTTTATACCAACTTTGCAGATAGGTTGTTTTGGAGCGATCGACCGTTTTGAGTCGCTGCTGCCCAACCGTAAAGTTTTGTTTGACATCGCTTTTGCCGGGTCAGCGGCTGGGGGAATAGTTTCTGTGCTAATGCTGGTAACGGGTTTGCTGCTGTCTCACCCCGGCAGTTTGTTTCAAATTCCCGCAGAATTTTTCAAGGGCTCGGTTTTGGTGGGAACTTTGGCAAAAGTGGTTTTGGGTTCGGCGTTGCAGCAGCAGATTGTTGACGTTCACCCGCTGGTAGTTATCGGTTGGTTGGGCTTGGTAATAACGGCGATTAATTTGATGCCGGCGGGACAGTTGGACGGGGGTAGAATCGTGCAAGCCATCTACGGTCGGAAAATAGCCAGTCGCACTACTTTGGCGACTTTTGTGGTGCTGGCTATCGTTTCTTTAGTTAATCCTTTGGCTCTGTATTGGGCGATCGTGATTCTGATTTTACAGCGGAATCTGGAGCGACCGAGCCTCAACGAGCTGACTGAGCCTGACGATGCTCGCGCGGCTTTGGGTTTGCTAGCTTTGTTCTTGATGATTGCTGCGCTGTTGCCGTTGACTCCGGCTTTGGCTGGCCGTCTGGGAATTGGCAACTAGCAGTAGTCGGGCATCTTTGGTAATAGGCTCTTGGGTTGCGGTAAATTAGTGGAATATAGGAATTGAGCGATCGAACTGGGAACTGAAGGGCGATCGGGTTCCTAACTACTAATTTCCCATTAATACCCGCGCCCAGGGCAATTTATCTACTACCAAAAGTTGATTTTTTTATAACCCAAAATTTGTTTAAACTTGATCGATTAAGTTTAAATAACTTATCTGAGCCTATAGGATAAAGTCATGGCTAATCAACTTCCTCCTGTATTGGTAACTTTTGATGCAGATGTTTTAATGACTGGCCGAACCCAAGTTTGGCAAGAATATACGAAGGTGGGAACTTGCTATATCCCAGAAGTAGTGTACGACGAAATAGATCGTCTGACAGGGCAAGCGGTGGAAAAAGCTCAAGAGCAAGTAGCTAGAGAGTTTATGCGCTTTTTTGCCGACAGCGGTTGGATTGCAACTGACGCTCAGGAAACACACCGCGCTCTCGAACCTTCGATCAAAAATCAAAGCAAGCCAGCAATGCTGGTGGTGGCGACGGCTCAGTGCGTTTACGGTTTGGCTCAAGAACACCCGGACGCATTGGTGATTTTTGTGTCCAACAGCCAGCCTCTGCTGAAGCGGCTGGCTTCTGTAGGCGCTACGAATCTCTGCGGGATTACCGGGGCGATGCTGTTAAATTGGGCGAGGAAAGGGGAACGCCCGCCGGCGGCGACTCAGCAATTGCAAACTTTGATGCGTACCCTCGCCGAACGCAAATCGACTCAGCGCCCTAACAGCAGAATTCAGGATGCTGCTGTGGGCCAAACGGGGGCTTCTGCTAGCAAGTTAACGGGGACGCGCGGCGCTTCTGAATTGAAGTCGTCTACCAGTTTTACTAAAACTAATAAAACGGGTTTGACTGAGAAGCGCAGTGCGAGTTCCCGGCCCAAAACGCCACGGCGCAATCGCGAGGAGTCGATAGATTACGAGCCGGCTGTATATCGCATGAAACATATTACACCTCCGAAAAAAAGGGACAGCGGTTTTCTGTCTAGTGTGTTCAATTTTTTGGGAGCCTTATTTTTCTTGACGGTAGCGGTGGGTATTTTGTGGCGAGTGTTCGATGTTAGGGGTTTTAGAAAGACTTTTGTGCCGGCTCTACCGCAGCCTGTGCAACAATTTGTTAAGTCGATCGACCCTAAATAATCTAGTTTGCTGAAAATTCTACCTTCTGATGTGGCTGATTTGCACCTTGGGAAACTGGGATAGCACGCTTGGTTAACAAATCGGTTCTCTCCCCTAAATATAGCGGTAAGCTGCTCGTGGCGCACCCTACGGTTAGAATTTCTGGCCTTAGTCCGCTGGGAATTTTCAACGGCTACTATCACAACACAAGATGAACGCTCCACTTTAGTGTTCTAAAAATTCCTCGCCATGCTGAACGGGAACCAAATAATTAGTGGATTAGCACTGGCTTTTGCGGGTTTTGCGTATGCTTTAGTATTTTTTGTTCTTCTTCCCTTCAGACAATACGATTATGCAGCACCACTTGGGGCAATAGCAATGGCGATCGCCCTTACTCTAGCAATGAATTGGCTACTATCTGCATCGTTGCTAACTGGCTGGAGTTGGGTGGCGGCATTATTTGGTTTTCAGGTAGTCCTGATGTTTTTTGGTAGCGTGTTTTTGGAAGATGGGCTGTACCTGCCAAATTTGTTGTTTTTGGGAACTATGATCGTAGGATATGGGAGCGTTTATACCAGTTTTTCACAACAAAAAACACTGGTAATTGTGGGCTTATTGACGGTATTTTTCCTAGCTTTAATGTACTTATCTTTGATTGGTGGCTATGCGATCAAAGGCAAAAATCCGTTTCAGGGTTCTTCTACCCAGATGCTGCCGCTGTTGAATCAAAGGGTAGAAATTATCACCGACAATCCCAAACAATTTTATTTGAATGGTAAAACTGGCGAACTCACGCATATTGACCGTTATGAGGTGACAGTGAAACTAGATTCTGGAGGAGACGAGAGATTGATGTGGCCCTATGTCAATGTTTGGTGGCAGGATATCAAGGCTGCTAGGGAATGAGAATTAAATAACTTCCACAATAACAATTAAAATTGTAAGTTATTTAATTCGCGATCCTAGCGAACAGAAGTCGCACTAATTTATATCGTTTTCGCTGGCCTCGGAATAATAAAATAGAGTCAACACTTAACACTCAACCATTCAGTTTTCAGACCCCTAGTCAACAGTCAACAGTCAACAGTCAACAATCATGACGAGTTCAACGGAAATTGATATCATTCATTGTTTAAAGCTGGCGCTGTTCCTTCTAAAGGTCGAATAATGGCCGGTTTATTGGTAGATTGTTGCTGAAAAAGTGCCTTGAGTGCCAATTCAAGATTTTCTGCCATGACGATGCGGTTTTCGTAAACAGCAATAACTCTGACTAAAGTTGGCAAACTATTACGCTCTGCTTCTAAGTAAAGAGGTTCCACATACAGTAAAGATTGTTCAATAGGAATTACTAATAAGTTTCCTTGAATTGCTTTTGAACCCTGGCGATTCCAGAGAGATATTTGTTCGGAAATAACAGGATCTTGGTTAATTAAAGCTTCTATTTGTTCCGGGCCATAAACTAATCGCTGTTTGGGAAACAGATACAACAGCAATTTTCCGTAATTGCCACCATCCGATCGCCCTGCAATCCAAGCAATTAAATTGTTGCGGCTTACTGGTGTAAATGGCAGCAGCAAAATAAATTCTTCTGTTGTTTCCGTTGGCAGTTTCGTAATCAAATAATACGGTGCTACGGGCTGCTGTTCGCTGCCATAAATTTCATTGGGAACTCGCCACAAATCCTCCCGATTGTAAAATACTTGCGGGTCTTCCATATGATAAGTTAGCAAGCGTTCTGATTGAATGCTCAGCAAATCTACTGGATATCTGATATGTTTGCGGAGAGCCGGAGGCATTTTGTCAAGGGGTTTGAAGAGTCCGGGAAAGATAGCCATCCAACTGTTAATAATCGGATCGGAGGGATAGGCAACATAAAAGTCAACAGATCCGTTGTAGGCATCAATTACTACTTTTACAGAGTTACGTATGTAGTTAAACTCATGATTTCCCGGATCGGAATACGGATAGCGAGGACTTGCTGTATAGGCATCGATAATCCAGTAAAGATAGTTGGGAGATTTATCATTAGCGGCGGGTGCAGGTTTAATTTTGTTGCCATTGTCCTCCCTGGCTTTTTCTATATCATCATTGCTAAGATTGGCGTTGGCTACTACTAAATACGGGTCAGAATCGT
Organism: Microcoleus sp. D3_18_C2; assembly: GCF_036702395.1. Classification (NCBI taxonomy): domain Bacteria; kingdom Bacillati; phylum Cyanobacteriota; class Cyanophyceae; order Oscillatoriales; family Microcoleaceae; genus Microcoleus; species Microcoleus sp. D3_18_C2. Next base: position 31,847 of record NZ_JAUBTG010000017.1, read on the forward strand.
AGCGCAAAAAAGGAGCGATCGCCCGGACTCTTTTATTAATATTTCGGCGGTACAGCAATTTAGTTTCTGGGGTAAAATTGCGGGTAAGCGCCATTTGCCAATTTTTGAGATAATTAGCAAACAGCCAGCGCCTCCATATAGAACCGATCGCAATTCCGCCCCTACCGCTGTAAGTATTGTAAACATTTTCTTCGCCGCTGGGATAGTCGAATTCTTTGACTTTTGTGGGCGTCATCACGTCTGTATCGGTGATTTCGCCGTAGTAAATTCGCGGGTAGCCGATCGGAATACTGGCCCGAATTCGATCGCTAGTGACTTCCAAAGCAGTCTCTCCTTTCTGGGCTGCCACTCCAATATCTTTGACAAAATAATCCGGTAAACCGCCGACACCGACTCTGTTTACGGGAGAAAGAGTAAAGCCGTAACCGTGAGTGTAAACTAGGTGTTCGTTCACCCAAGTTTGAGCATCTGGGGCAACTGCTGTGTAATCTAATTCCCGCGCTGCCAGAAACACTTGTTGACTTTCCGAATCTCCTTTTTGTGCTTTTTCCTTTTTGATTGTGTAGCGATCGATATCCGCATCAGGAAATGTATAATATGGTCTAATTTGCTGTAACTGTCGGGTCGTTTGCAGCAGCGGTCGCTTGTCCCACAGGCGGATGTTGCTAATAGTAAGTTGATTTTTTTCTAAGTCGGCATAAGTAAGTTTTCCGGCGGGATCGAATGTTTTTATTTCGATATTGTTGAGATCAAAGGCTTCTTTAGTAAAGGCAATACTGCGCTCAATGTACGGCTGTTCTCGTGCTAGTTCGTTGGGTTGAACTATGAGTTTCTGCACAATTTGTGGCAGCAGCCAACCTCCCACAAAAGTTAAAGTTACCCAGGCTAAAATAATTTTTTTTAGGACTTCATTTTTAATTTTGAATTGGTAAACCTGCCACAGCATCAAAAGTGCGATCGTCGCGGCCACAATACTCAAAAATCCATAGAAGGGCAGTCGCACTGTCACGTCAGCATAATTTGCGCCGTAAGTAACGTCTCCCCGCGAATACAGCAATGAGTAGCGCCCCAACCAGTAGCGGAATGCAACGGCTAGCATGGAAGCTGCACCCAACCCGTACAAGTGCCGCTGCTGGGATCGAGAAAACCCCAAAAATATCCCTTGACTCAGGCTATTTCCCGACAGCAAATATGTTAAAGCACTAGATACTAAACTGTACAAAAATACAACTGTCAGCCCGAATCCTAGCAAATCTAAGATTGGCAAAATAAATACATAAAAGCTAATATTTTGATGAAAAAGAGGGTCGGTCGTGTTAAAATTAATAGGGTGAAAATATTGCAAAACATTTGTCCAGCGACTGGCGACAATCAGCCCGATCGCCAAACTGAGAAAAAGGGCGATCGCCCGCAGCCAAAAATCAGGCTTAATTACCACAGCTAACATTGTCCCCAGCAGCAAGCCCAACTGCCACCAGCGAGAAAATAACTGCACGGCTATTTGCTGGATGGACTCAATTCCTAACTGCACCGGCGGTGCAGGTAAATTACCAGCTATACCCAAATAGGTGAGGCTGTTTGCAGCTAACAGCCCGCAGTGAATTACTATAAAAGTTGCGATCGAACTCAATCCGAATACCGCCAACAGCAGCCAGGAAAAGGTTATTTGGGATTTAGCAACAGGTAATTCGTAATTCTTCTCGGTATTCTTCCCCGCGTTGTTCGCCCTCAGTGAAGCGAATAGCTCCCCCACAACCGGCGATTTCATTTCCTCTGCGGGATGTTGCAGGCGGCGGGCTAAAGCCAAATTTCCCAGCAAAAAGACAGAAGAAACAGCAATTGCGATCGTCCCCAGCAACCCTTGAGTTTTCAGCTTTAACAGAAAAACCTGAAGATATCCAACTTCCTGAAACCAGAGAATTTCTGCAGCCATGCGGGAGGCAAATTCAAGAACCAGCCACAGCCCTACAATCCCTAAAATTAATTGATAAATTCGCCTATTAGTCATTACTTATTAGTCATTAGTTATTGGTTGAATGATACAGCATATTCCAGGTTGATGAAGTACAGTAGCCGCTATATTTATGTTGTGTAATTTTAATATGTAGGGTGCGGATCTGCGACCTTTTAAATAGAACTTGCAGATTAACTGGTGGCGACGCACCTTACTTACTACAATATAGTGTGTACTACATATACATGGAATATGCTGTAACTTATATCATGTTCGAGCAATTTACCTTCCCGAATGATACTTTTGCCGCCAGGGTTGGAGGCATTTTTATTCATGGTAATTGACCGGGCATAATATGACTCCTGCTTTCGGGTCAACTGACTAATGACTAATGACTAATGACCAATGACAAACTAGCTGTACTGCTGATTGACATCCACATCCAAATTAAACAGTGTTTGCAAAGTTTGCATCGCTTGCCGCCGCGCCTCAATATCCTGCTGAGCGCGTAACTGTACCATCGGATCGTGCAAAATCTTATTCACAATCCCCCTTGTTAAAGATTCAATCACATCTTGATGTTTCTCCGAAAATTCCGAACCAAGACGCGATAAAGCTTTTTCTAACTCTTGTTCCCGAATCAATTCTATCTTATCCCGCAAACAGCTAATAGTAGGAACGGTTTCCAGACTGCGCCACCAGAGATCAAAAGCCTCTACTTCCTGTTCCAGCAAGCCCTGAGCTTCCATTGCCATTTTGCGACGGGTTTCGTGATTTTGAGCTACCACTGCTTTCAAGTCGTCCACATTAAACGATCGCACATTAGTGAGTTCGTTTGCATCCGAGTCAATGTTGCGCGGCACAGAAATATCCACCAACATCAAAGGGCGATTCGGATCTAAAACCGCTTCCAATTTAGCTTTATTTAACAGTGGATCGGTAGCTGCCGTACTGGTAAAAACCAAGTCAGAACTAGCAATTACCTGCATCATTTCCGATAGCTGATACAGGTGCAGTTGAGCATCTTTAAACTGACCGGCCAACTCCAGGGCGCCCCGCACAGAGCGGTTAACGATCGAAATATGGCTAGCTCCTTTGGAGAGCAAATGCTGCACCAAAAGCCGCGACATTTTGCCAGCACCGATAATGGCAATTTTGCTGCTTGCTAAATGCTGACCCTTCATTTGAGCCAATTCTGCCGCCGCCGAACTAATCGAAACTGCACCAGTACCGATGCTAGTTTCCGTGCGAACTCGTTTCCCTGCTGTGAGAGCTTGCTTGAACAAGCGCTCTAAAATTCTGCCTACACCTTTGTACTGCTGGGCGAGTTTGTGAGTTTGTTTCACCTGAGCCAAAATTTGTCCTTCTCCGAGCACCAAACTGTCGAGGCCAGAAGCCACTCGCATCAAGTGCATCACCGCATCTTCGTGCAGCAAAATAAACAGGTGAGGGCGCAAAGACTGCAAAGGAACTTTACTGAATTCGGAAAGGAACTGAATAACCTCTCGCACACCAGGTTCCGACTCGCGGGTAACAATATAAATCTCTAAGCGGTTGCAAGTGCTGAGGATGGCAACCTCTTGAACGTGCGGGTAGCCGCGCAATTGGGCGATCGCGGCTTCAACTTTCTGTTCTGGAATGCTCAGTTTTTCGCGAACTTCTACCGGCGCTGTTTTGTGGCTGAGACCTACGACTGCAATATTCATATCTGTGATTTGTCACTATTTCTTTCTTAGTTGTTAACAGTCACCTGTTATTAGTTCTTAGTTTATCGCTAATTGCTAATCACTGGTGACTGTTCACCGTTAACTGTTAATTGTTAACATTTAACTGTTAACCACTAACTAATCACTAATTCAATTGCAGAGATTTCGGCTGGTCAAACATATGGATTGTATCCACAAATCGAGCCGTTTTCGACTGAGAAGAAATTACCAAACTTTCAGTGCGAGCGCCGCCGCCAAAGAAGCGAACTCCATTCATCAGCGTTCCGGGAGTAATCCCGCAAGCTGCAAACAGAACTGTTTCTCCAGATGCCAGCTCTTCAGCATTGTAAATCTTGTCTGGGTCTGTGATGCCCATCTCTTTCAGGCGGGCGATATTGCTCTCTTTGCTTTCACCGATCAAACCAGTTTTTACAACAGCCGGATCGTAAATTAACTGCCCTTGGAAGTGACCGCCCAAGCAGCGCATTGCCGCTGCAGAAATCACGCCTTCGGGTGCTGCGCCAATACCCATAAGTGCGTGGATGTTGGAACCAGAAAACGCGCAAGAAATCGCTGCCGAAACGTCGCCGTCGCTGATCAGCCGAACTCTTGCACCCGCTTGCCGAATTTCATTAATTAAATCTTTGTGTCGGGGGCGATCCATGACCACCACCACCAAATCTTCAATACTGCGGCTGAGACAATCAGAGATAATTTTGAGGTTTTGAGTGGGCGTTTTGCGAATATCTACATGATTCTTAGCAGCCGCAGGAGCAGCCAATTTGTTCATGTAGAAATCCGGTGCCGCAAACAAACCACCTTTTTCAGAGATTGCCAAAACTGCCATCGAACCGTTTTGACCGTAAGCAACCAGGTTAGTACCTTCGCAGGGGTCAACAGCGATGTCAATTTCGATCAATTCATCTATGTTGCAGACATCTTTGGCATCTTCGCGGGTACAAATACCTACTTGTTCACCGATGTAAAGCATGGGTGCGTCATCGCGCTCGCCTTCGCCGATCACGATGCGGCCGCGCATATGAATTTTGTTCATGCGCTCCCGCATGGCTTCTACAGCCACTCTGTCGGCTTCATCTTTTTCGCCTTTGCCCATCAAGCGAGCGGAAGCGATGGCTGCCTGCTCAACTACTTCGATAATCTCTAAACCGATTACATTGTCCACGAACTAGATCCTCCCAACTGCTGATGCGTGCCTTGTGCTCTTTTGCACTCCCAGCCATCAAGTTTATCAGAGGCGGGGATCTGTGCGAGCGCAAGCAGTTGCTTAGTTTGTGTTAACTTTTGCTTCTTTGAGACTGGGGCTGGAAAATCTGAGTCCAACAAGCTCAAAGATCCGACCAAGAGGGCCGGCACGGGGAGTAGGGGTAGCACGGCCCCTACAAGAGAATGAAACAGCCCTGCCGTCTGAACGCTAAATCGCGGACTCCAGAGGTTCCGGGGCTGCGACGGGCTGTTTCAGGCAAGTTGTCATTCCGAGTGCCGTTAAAGGTTTTATGATTAGTTTGCGATGCACGATTTCTCAGAAACCCGGTTGCTAACCCGGAATTTATCGTTACTAAACCCAAAATTTTGGTAGAAACCGGGTTTGTGAGGGTAAGTCCTAATGACGATCGCAAATCAAATGGACAGCCCCAAATCGCGACGCAGTAGACTTTATGAGCCGTAAGCAAAAAACAATGATGATGAAAGCCCAAGATATTATGACCACAGATGTTGTTACCATTCGCGGTTCAGCAACGGTAGCTGAAGCGGTGGCGATGATGAACGATTTGTGTTTGCGCGCGTTGATTGTGGAACGTCGCCACGAACAAGATGCCTATGGCATTGTGACAGAAACGGATATTGTCTATAAAGTAGCAGCCTACGGAGTAGACCCGAAAAAAGTCCGCGTCTTCGAGATTATGACCAAACCTTGCATTACGGTCAATCCTGACTTGGGGGTGGAATATGTGGCTAGGTTGTTCGCGAATACCCGCATCCGCCGGGCGCCGGTGATTAAGGACGAGCTAGTGGGCATTATTTCGGTCACGGATATATTGACAAAAAGCGATTTTCTTGAGAAGCCGAAGAGTGTTTTATTTGACGAAGAAATCGAACAGGCGATCGCGGATGCCAGAAGTATCTGTGCCGAAAAAGGCGCTACCTCTAGAGAGTGCGCGGTAGCCTGGGATATTGTAGAAGAAATGCAGGCTGAGGCTTCTCACCAGCGATCGATGAAGCTGGAAAAAACGGCTTTTGACCAGTATTGCGAGGAAAATCCAGAGGCTGCTGAAGCGCGGATATACGACAGTTAATCTAGTTATTAGTCATTAACTATTAGTTATTAGTTATCAACTCTTATTTATGGATTGATAACTAATAACTAACAATCGGAAATAGCTTTTTTTCGGCTCGCCTCACGAAAGATAAAAATCTTAAGTGTTTGGCCCTGTCATCAGAAATTTGGGTTTGAAACCCCGTCCTTCGTTTGACGGCTTTACAAAGATTTTACATTGAGTCTAGCACAATATCACAATCGAAGTGTTAGACTGTGAGCATGACGCTCAAAGCCTTCAGCTATCGATTCTACCCAACTCCGGAACAAGAGAGTTTGTTGCGACGGACAATGGGTTGCGCTCGTTTAGTATACAACCGTGCCTTAGCCGTAAGAACCGAGGCATGGTACAAAGACCAAAAACGGGTAGGGTATGCTGAAACCTCTTCAATGCTAACCGAATGGAAGAAAACAGAAGAGTTAGATTTTCTGTCGGAAGTTAGCTGCGTACCGTTACAGCAATGCTTGCGACATTTACAAACGGCTTACACCAATTTTTTTGATGGGCGGGCGAAATATCCCAACTTCAAGAAAAAACGCAATGGTGGTAGCGCAGAGTTTACCAAATCTGCTTTCAAGTTTAAGGATGGACAAGTTTACTTAGCAAAGTGTGCCGACCCGTTGCCAATTCGTTGGAGCCGGATGCTACCTGTCGGTTGCCGACCATCAACCATTACGGTGAAGCTTTCACCCTCTGGTAGGTGGTCAGTTTCCCTGTTGGTGAATGTTGAAATTGAAGCATTACCTCAGTCAGGCAGTCAAGTTGGTATTGACTTGGGCATTACAAGTTTACTCGCTCTTAGCACTGGTGAAAAGATTGCCAATCCCAAAGGATTCAAGGCAAAATATCGCAAACTTAGAAGAGCGCAGAAAGCTTTAAGCCGGAAACAGAAAGGGTCAAACAACCGTTACAAAGCACGACTCAAAGTAGCGAAAGTACATCAAGAAATTGCTGATGCAAGAAAAGATAACCTTCACAAGTTAACAACGCGGTTGGTGCGCGAAAACCAAACCATCGCCGTCGAGAATTTGGCTGTGAAGAACATGATTAAAAATCCCAACCTTGCCCTGGCCATAAGTGATGCAAGTTGGGGCGAATTGGTCAGGCAACTTGAATACAAGTGTAAGTGGTACGGTCGTACTTTAATTAAGATTGACCGATGGTTTCCGAGTTCAAAACGGTGTGGCAATTGCGGACACATCGTTGACAAGATGCCGTTGAATATCCGGGAATGGGATTGTCCTAATTGCGGGACACACCATGACCGAGACATCAACGCGGCAAAGAATATTTTGGCGGCAGGGCTTGCCGTGGCAGTCTGTGGAGCGACTGTAAGACCCGAACAGAGTAAATCTGTTAAGGCAGGTGCGAAACCCCGTAAGGGACAGAAGCAGAAACCTAAATCTTGAGGTTTGGGAATCCTCGCCGTTCTACGGCGGGGTGGATGTCAAACAAAACACGTTCAGCTTATTCCCATCAAGATCGCGAAAATATCCCGCATAAAACCCCGGTAACGCGCCTCTTGGTCCTGCTGGCCCTTCATCCTTAGCCCCAAGTTCGATCGCTTTGTTATAAACTAAGTTAACTTTTTCTGGACTGTCAACCTGAAGAGCTATCATGACTCCATTGCCAACAGTTGCTGTGTTACCATCATAGGGTTTTATAATAGCAAGTGCTGGTTCCTCTGGAGAAACGCTCCATGCGATAAATCCGTCGAATTCCATGAATCGTCGAGCGCCAATTTCAGCCAGCAAAGCATCATAAAACTTGGCTGCCGTTTCAATATCGTTGGTACCGAGTGTAACATATCCGATCATATTTTTTGTCTTCTAACTGATGTTAAGATTTAAAAGTGTTTGAGCAAATAACAACAGAGTTAAACTGATCTTGAGAAAACCCAAGCTACAACTCAAACATCATTTTACATCATAACTCAAACTATCTCGGTTTTGTCGGCTGCAATGATTTATTGTCGATCGCTAATACATTCGGGACTGTCTCTAGTTGGACTATTGACGATCGCACTTACGGCCTTTGCTTTCATCGCTTCGGAAGCATAGGGCTTTAACAAGGGCAAAACTTCCCGAGCATTTTTAACAGCAGGATCGAGCCACTGTTCCCAATCGCTGTCGGGGAGAATCACGGGCATTCGATCGTGCAGCGGCTGCACTGTTTCGTTAGCAGCGGTAGTAATTATAGTGCAAGATACAATGTTTTCTGTTTCAGGAGATTCCCAATTTTCCCACAAACCGGCAAAAGCAAAAGGTTCGCCGTCTGCCTTTTGAAAATAGTAAGGCTGTTTGTTCTTTCCCTGCTGTTGCCATTCGTAGAAACCGTCAGCCACTATCAAACATCGCCTGTGCTTAATGGCGCTGCGAAAAGCAGGTTTTTCGGCTACAGTTTCCGATCGCGCATTAATCATGCGACTGCCTATTTTCATGTCTTTTGCCCAACTTGGAATCAGACCCCAGCGCATAAATTGAAAATGTCGCTGCATTTTTTCTGGTTCAACTGTGACTGTGGCAACTGATTGAGTTGGGGCGATATTGTATCGCGGTTTGATGTCTGGAACTCCCGACAGTTTGAATAATTCGGCGATGATTTGACCTGAAGTAGTTAAAGTGAATCTTCCGCACATAATTTTATAGTTGTATTAACGCGGTTTTTACCGATTCCGGCAGTTCGACAGTCGGGTAATCCGGCAGTCCGGCATGGGTTGAAACCCCTGCCTCAAAGCTAAAGTCGGTTAAAACCGACTGGAAATATGAGCTCAATATCTATCTATTTTAGTCCTCTTTTAGAGGACTTTAACTATGAGACAGGGGTTAAAAACCCCTGTCGGATTGTCGGACTAAACCGGGCGGGCGAGACGCCCACCCCACAAGAAAATTCATTCTTTGTGGAACAGGCATCTTGCCTGTTCTTGCGGGACACCCCACAAGAAAATTCATTCTTTGTGGAACAGGCATCTTGCCTGTTCTTGCGGGATACCCCACAAGAAAATTCATTCTTTGTGAAACAGGCATCCTGCCTGTTCTTGCGGGATACCCCACAAGAAAATTCATTCTTTGTGGAACAGGCATCTTGCCTGTTCTTGCGGGACACCCCACAAGAAAATTCATTCTTTGTGGAACAGGCATCTTGCCTGTTCTTGTGATTTACCGTTGGGTGCGGGTGAATTTTCGAGATGATTTGTTTTAGGCAATTATTGTTGGTAAAACCCCACCCTAAGAGACATTGCTAAATTGTGGAACCTTCGCCGACAACCATTCGGCGCGCAACTTGTCAATAGCTAATTCTTTGAATTTAGCTTCTACTTCAATCCAAGGAGCTTGATAATAGCAATTAGGCATTTCTGTAATTAAATCGCTGTGGCGCGGATCGGCAAAAAATTCTCTGCCATTCGATATATGCACTAATTGCCATTCAGGAACAGACCAAGTTGTGCGGGCGGCTGCGAGCATTTCGGCAACGCTGGGATCGTCGTAAGTTTCTAAATGTTCGTGAATGACGTGGTGGTGGGCGTCAAAAACCATTGGTACGCCGGTATCGAGACAAACTTCTAAAATTTCCGAGGAACTGTAAGCGTATTCGTCATTTTCAAAGGTTAAGCGCGATCGAATTGATTCGGGTAAATCGCGGATGACAGACTTGAGCTGCGAAATGCGATCGCTCTTGCCGCCGTGAATGTTCATCAGTGCCAGGGGCGATCGGGGCTGTCCCAACATATCTAAAATTAAAGCATGAGTCGCGAGAATTTTAATGCTGTTTTCAACCACAGAAACCTTGTCGGAACTGAGGACGACAAATTGATCCGGGTGGAGTACCAAGCGGATGCCTAAAGAAAGAGCGCGATCGCCCGTCTTCCGCAATTCTTCAGTCATGGAGTGTAGCACTGCTTCCCCCAAATCTGTATCTGCAAAAGGGAACAGTGCAGAAGTCATGCGGTAGAGCTTAATCTGATTAACGGAACAGAAGTCGATCGCTTTGTCAAGCCGCTTTAAGTTGTCTGTATAAAGCTCGCGCAATACCGTTTCTTGTTCAGTTTCCGAAAGCTGTAAAAGTCGCTTCCGCGTGACTGTGCGAAAGCGAACTTCATTGGATGTTGTAATACAGACTAATCCCAATTCCGGCAATTTGTCTTTTTCCAATACTTGGTTAATATTGCTCATTTAAAATAACACCTAGCTCTATTTCGATCGCAAAATAGGTTTGTAATAAGGACTGAAGTCCTTAGTTATCAAGTTTTGAGAGACTTTACTCCCTCAAAACTCGATCTAACTATAATTTCTAGCTTAGACTCAGCGGCTGCGGGCGATCGCCTATCTTAAGTCAGAGATGTTGCTTAATAGTTGAGGATGCCATAGCACTCCTGGCATAAATTGTGAAATTTTTCTCTTCTCTTCTCAACATTCGCGTCAAGAGAGTCTTCGCGGTTCCTTCACAAAAAAACTCAGTTTCGTGTTTCCCGAAAGAATTGCTATATCTCCTGACTTTCCCCATTTCCCGTTTTCAATCAACTTCGCAAACGCCCTGACCTGAGAATGCTAATAATCAACCAAAAACCCAAAAAACTCGCCGCCCCAAACAAACCAGTGCTCAGAAAAGATAGCTGAGAAGTTTGTGCGTTAGAAGAAATAATTGCCGCCCCCACAATCAGCGAACCCACGACAATACTAAAAGAAAGTCGGTTCGCAGAATCCCCCAGAGTGCGGCGTAGCGGATCGAGTTCTTTTAGTGTCAAGTTCCACTTCAAAGTTTCCGAAGTAACTCGGTCTAAAAGCACTTCCACCTGTCGCGGAGATTGCAAAGATAAGCTTTTCAGATCCAGGGCAGTTCTCAGCAGAGCTTGGATCGGATCGTCTCCTAATAACTGACGCCGAAACATATCGGTCATCAGCGGTTTGACCTGCTCTACAATATTAAATCGGGGATTAAAAGAGCGCGCCAGTCCTTCCAAATTAGCTAGAGTTTTTGCATACAAACCGAGATTGCTGGGCAGCCGAATTTTATTTTTGCGGGTGATTTCCAGCACCTCATAAAATATTTCCGACAAGTTCATTTGCGACAAGCTAACATTGTAATACTTGCGTAGCATTCGAGCCAAATCGTTCTCTAGATTAACTAAACTTGTCGGCTGAGCAAATTCGGCCATTTCCAAAGTTAATTGAGCGCAGCGCTGAGCGTCTAAATCGACAATTGCCAGCAACATTTCTGTCAAATTCTGCTGAGTGCGCGGGTCTAATCTGCCGACCATGCCGCAGTCTAGCAAAGCTATGCGGCCGTCTTTGAGATAAAATAAATTGCCGGGATGCGGGTCTGCGTGAAAGAATCCGTCGATATATAACTGCTGGAAGAAAACGCGGCAAAGTAGCGTTGTAATTTCTTCGCGTTCGGCATTTATATCTCCTTTGTGGCGAATTCCTTGCAAATCGCCTAACAAAATCGGGACTCCGTTCAGCCACTCCATGACTAAGAGTTTTTTTGTAGTTAACTCCCAGTTAATTTCTGGTAAGACCACTTGTGTGGGGTCAAACCATTTACTTTTAGATAAATTGCGGCGCAGTTCGTCTGTGTAGCTGGCTTCTTGAATGAAGTCTAGTTCTGCACGCAGGGCGATCGCAAATTCTTCTGCTAAGGCGACAATATCGTATTGTTGACCGAAGTCTGTGAGCATGACAAGTTCTGCCAAACCTCGCAGTACGGCGATGTCTTGTTCGATGACAATATCAATACCGGGGCGCTGAACTTTGAGGGCGACTTCGCGGCCGTCTTTTAAGGTAGCTTTGTGGGTTTGGGCGATCGAACCTGCTGCGATGGCTTCGGTGTTAAATTTGGCGAAGGTATTTTCGAGAGATTGTGTGAGTTCCTGGCGGACGATTGCTTCTACTTGCGACCACGGTACGGGCGGCACTTCCGCTTGTAGCGTGGAGAGAGTTTCGATATAGCTGGCGGGTAAAAGGTCAGGACGGGTGCTCAGCAATTGACCCAATTTGACAAATACTGGGCCTAATTCGACGAGGATGTTGCGGAGAACTGCTGGAGTTGGGAGACTGGGTGCGTCGGTTTTGCGGCCGGTTAGGAGGCTTTTCATGTAGTCCCAACCGTTGCGGAAGACGACCTCTAGAATTTCTCCTTTGCGAGAATTGTTTTGAACTAGGCTAAACAAGGGGCCTCCGGGTCGATCGGGTTTAAGGGCTATATAACTACTAGGATAGCGCTGTTGACCAAGCTGACCAGTGTCTTGGGGAATAACTTGGGGGTGGTGCGAATGGGGCGCGATTCCCTACGGGATAGCTTCGCACGCGCGTATTTTGGGTAGCAGAATTGCTGTTGAGAATTTCCTCGTCTCGGAAACATTTTCAGACCGTTTTGTTACTTATAGTATTCATTAATTGACTTATAATCTGTAGACTTATTGTCTATAAAAGTTTATTTATAGTCTGTAGATTTATTGTCTACATTTTTTGATAATTGTACCTTGAAGCAAAAAAGTGAAATAGATATCAAAAAGCGTTTTGGAAAAGCCATAAGGCGGCGTCGGCGAGAACTCGATCTATCACAAGAACACCTAGCCGAAATTTCAGGACTTCATCGTACTTACATTTCGAGCATAGAAAGAGGTCAGCGCAATCCATCTTTGGAAAATATTGACAATCTAACAAAAGCCCTGGATATATCTATTTCTGAGCTCTTTGCTAACTATGGTATAGAGGTAGAAGAGTGACAGCTAAAAAAAATGCTAAAGCTAAAAATACTCGGTTGAGCTATAAACTTGGTCTGCCAGCAGCAATAGCGAGAAAAGTTGAAAAGACAGGTCAAACCAGAGGTGCAGAGAAAGATACTGTTTATCAAAACCGCGTCCTCCGATCTAGTACAGTCCTAATACCGCTGAGTTCGTGGAAAGTTGGGGTTGTCCCACCACCCGAAGGATTTGAAAATGGTTACATAGTTCTTGCCCATCCAGAGGAATACTTTTCGGACACTCCTCCAACCTCTAAATTAGATTTACCAAAAGACTTACAGCTAGGAAAAGATTTATTAGTATTTTATGAAACTAGACCTCAATGGATGCGCTACCCTCCAAGTCAGTATGGTTGGCATCCCGCCCATTCTCGAATTCCACCACTAGGAGGTCAATACCTTGCCCGCGTACCAGATACTACCCGTCCTGGAGACTCTCTTGAAAGGCATGGGTACATAGATAGCAAAACTGGCGGTCAAGGGGCAGGAATTAGGATTTATGAGTATGCTTCAAAAACAGAAATAGAAGCTACTAGATATCAGTTATCTTTCCTTGTGTGGCAAACCGAGGGAATTATTGATATGGCGCGAGAAGAAGGGACACTGAATCCTGAAGAATGCAAGGCAATAATCGAAGCTAAATGTCAGGACATGGGACTGAGCGATCTTACGCTACTTCAGCAAAACAGGATAATAGATAGCCAACAGCGTACCGTTTGCCCTCTTTGCTTGAAGCCTATCCTAGCTCAAGAGCTGGCGTCCCGCGTGGAACAAGCTGAAGGTCGAAATGTACCTGATTTGACAGTTACCACAGCAAATTTATTTCATGTTAAGGAACTCAAAGCCGGAGTATATAATCACTGTCGTTACAATTTGGGATGGGGACATCATCACTGTAATGCAGCAGCTAGAGACTGGGGAGTTAAACGCACATTAAAATGGATGGAAGAAGTCCTCACAAATAACGGAAAAATAATTAATTATTTTTCCGAAGACACATTATTTAATAAGTTTTGAAACAAAAATTCCTTTTTCCAGTCAAATTCTGATGTTTTAGACTTTGGTAATGGCTGTGATATATCAGAACACCGTAAAGTTATTTTGTGACACAGACTTTCTTCAATCTCAATCAGCATAGCTTTACGACCTAACATTTGGGCTGCTTGTCCAACAACACCTGAACCTGCAAAGCAATCCAGCACCATATCACCCGAATAAGAACTGGCTTCAATAATATGAGTAATCATATCTAATGGCTTTTCTGCTGGGTGTTTACCCCGGTAAGGTCTAACTGTTGGGAAATCCCAAATATCGGTGTATGGTATATCGGCAGTTACAGAAAAAGGTCTGATTATTTCTTGATAATCAGGTAATTCTGGGACTTGGGGGCTAAATTTAGACAACACCGATTTCAGTTTTTGATATTGTTCGGGACTGGGGATGTTTCTGCCGGTCTCCCAATTCGATACTGCACCACCGTGATTGACACTCCCATACTCACCAATAGCTTCTGTTAGCTGAATAGTTGAGATCCCTGCAGCTTCGCGGGTTTTTCTGAGCAAGCTACCAAAAGCTGATTGTTTGTTGTTTTCCGCTGAGGCTGATTCAGCAAAAATAATCCGTTCCGAATGAAGATACCAACTCCTTAAACTTTCTTTTTTTGCCTTTTGCTTCCATCCATCATAGCCTGGTTCATTGGGTTTTGTCCAAGTAATTGAAGCTAGGACATTAAATCTTTCACCTAACATTACCTCAATTTTGGCTGCCATTTTATTAGAGGCAAAACAGTAGAGAGAGCCATTGGGAGCTAATACCCGCTGCCATTGCTCGGCTATAGTGTCTAACCAGTGAAGGTACTCTGGATCATTTTTAAATCTTTTGTCGCCCGTAATGTTATCTTTTTTAGTAGAATGATAGGGGGGGTCTGTCAGAATTAGATTGACACAATTATTAGGCAGTGACTTTAATACATCTAAGCAGTCACCTTGGTAGAGAGTGACCGCAGGGGATTGAAAGTAGGTGTTCATTGGCTTATTTTCTCTATAGCGCTCTGTACTCAACCGCTCGATTCCATAATTTAAGTTATTATATATGGGAAACCGAACCTCAGTCTAGTCTGTAAGACAATTAAATGATGGGTTTTACGCTCGCCCGGTTCAACATCTTTAACAGCTTCGGGAAAAATAGCCTGTTTTATAATTTTTTGTAATTCGCTTTTTCCGGGATTTATTGTAATTCCAAAGGGCGATTGATAATCGCCCTATTTCTATCACAATAAATCTTTCAATTTATCATCTTCTCCCAACACCTTAATTACCTGTTTAATCTCCTGCGTCCTGTCCTTTTTTACAATCAAAGTTACATTGCCATCTCTGACAACTACCACATCTTCTAAACCAATGGTGACAATCACCTCATTCTCATCGGCTGCATAAAAAATGCCACCTTTCGTATCAATTCCGACGTGTTTGGCTAACTCCAAATTCGGCTTATCTCCTTGCAGCAAACGACCGATCGCATTCCAATCTCCCAAATCGTCCCAGCTAAAGCCTACGGGCAGAACACAAGCCTTTTGCGTCTTCTCCATCAGCGCGTAATCGATACTAATTTTGGGTAATTCCGAGTACGCCTGCGCCCCTTTTGCTTCCAAAGCTGCCATCATTTCAGGTACATGATTTCGCAGTTCTGTCAAGACTGTTCCGACTCGAAATACAAAAATTCCGCCGTTCCAGCTAAACTTGCCGCTGGCTACAAATTCTTCCGCAGTTGTACGATCGGGCTTTTCCGTAAACCTCGCCACTCGATAGGCCGGAAAACCCCCAAAACTGCCGATTTCCTCGCCTTGTTCGATGTAGCCGTAACCGGTAGAAGCATAACTCGGCTTGACTCCCAAAGTGGCGATCGCATCCTGATTTTTCGCCAACTCCGCCGCCGCCTCCAAAGTCTTGATAAACTCCTGTGGTTCCCCAATCCAGTGATCCGCCGGGAAAAAACCAACAACCGCATCCTCACCGTAACGCTTCGCAGTTTCTATAGCAGTCCAGGCCACCGCCGGCGCAGTATCCCGGCCCTCCGGTTCCGCCAGTAAATTCTCCGGCGGTAACAGCGGCAACTGTTCCCGAACCCCCTCCGCCAACATTTCCGACGTTACCACCCACAAATCGTCCCAACCGTTACCTAATTCCAAAAGTCTTTCCGCAGTAGCCTGCAGCAAACTCTTGCCGCTACCGTCGAGACTCAAAAACTGCTTGGGCCGCTGTTTGCGACTTAGTGGCCAGAAACGTTCGCCTTTACCGCCGGCCAGAATCACAGGAATTAAGGTTCTACTCATTGTTTAAAGTTTAAACTGTTCACATCTATTTTGCCTTGATACTGGTAGGGACACGGCAATGCCGTGTCTTTACCCGTAGCTTAATTTTTAATTCTACCTTCTATCTTCTGCCTGTCACTTTTTCAATCCAATTAGTATCACGATCAATGTAAGGTGCGCCCCAGCATACCTTATTCAATATAAGACCGAAAAACTCTGGTTGAGGAATCATTGAAGATTGCTATAGCCACTAGGAATTAGCCATTACCTATTACTTCGACAATTCGATATTGAGTTCGTTCACAACACGGCGTTTGAGCGGAATTGATTTTTCTCTAGGCAGCAAGTCAAATACTTTCCGAAAAGCGTCATCTACCTGTTCAAATGGTATTTGTCCTTTTTCATTGAAAACTACTTTTCCCGATTGGTCTAGGATGACAGTTTGAGGTACGAAACCTTCGTAATAATGGCTTGGTTCGGTGATTTCGGGTGACGGTTGCGGAGGCAAAGAGTCAATTGTTATGGGCATAAAATCGGCTTCGCGCCCGTAAAATTCCTGGAGTTGAGAGACGACGATCGCGTATTGCTTGGAGTCGCTGCTGTCGTCAGTGTAAAAAACCAACAGTACGGGTTTATGGCGTTTGAAAGAATCTGTAATCTTGACTTTAGGAGGAACTAGGGAACCGTTGCCGGCGTAGAGGGCAAATATTGTACCGTCAAAGCGATCGTCCGTAAGAGTTGCCAAGGCTGGGGCCGTGCCGCTTAGCAGTATGAAGCTAAGTGCGATCGCCACTGTTACAAGACTGGCTGACAAGATTCGCCTCAGCCAGCGGATGCCAGAAGCAGCAGTAACAAGTGATTTTTTTTTCTCAGTAAATATCATAGGTTGTGGGCAGTTGCTGTAAGGAAACCGAAATCAGATGCAAAAACTTTCCTAAGTTTATCAGCAAAATGTAGGCAAATGTTGTTGAGTAGGTTAAAGTAGTTTCGGCTCGACGATCGTAAATTGCTGATAGTGGCGATCGACAAGGCGATTCTACAGGCCCAAGATCACTATTTGCGATCGGCTTTTTAGGGGCGGGCTGGAAGTGTCCGCGCCACAATAAAATTTATTTGTGGTGGCATGGGCTTGTAGCTTCTGAAAATAATGCAAGATGTTAAATCCAAGTGATAACTAGAAACTGAAAACTGGGAATTTACAACTAATGATAGCTTTGCTTGACGCACTCCTCGCCCAAACGCCGGCTGCTGATGTTTCCGGGCCGGCTCAAATCAATCTGGCGCAGGCCCTTGTTTTAGGAATTGTACAAGGATTAACAGAGTTTTTGCCTATCAGCAGCAGCGCTCATTTGAAGGTAGTGCCGATCGCCCTGGGATGGGGCGATCCCGGAGTTGCTTATACTGCTGTTATTCAGTTGGGCAGCATTGTCGCAGTGCTTTGGTATTTCTGGAAAGACTTGACAAATATAGCTGTTGGTGCAGTCGAAGCCCTGGTGCAGCGCAACTACAAATCCCATGAGTTTCAAATGGCGGTAGCACTGGTTTTGGGAACAATACCTATAGTCTTTTTTGGGCTGCTAATCAAGGCATTGGTTCCAGATTTTGACAACTCGCCACTTAGAAGTTTGGCCAGTATCGCCATTGCTTCGATCGTCATGTCGCTACTGTTAGCAATAGCAGAAAAAATTGGCAAGCGCAATCGCACTTATGAAAAGTTAACTGTCTTAGACGGTATTTTGATGGGATCAGCTCAAGCAATCGCCTTGATTCCGGGGTGTTCGCGATCGGGTTCCACTCTAACAGCAGGATTGTTCATGGGATTGGAAAGACCCGCCGCCGCGCGGTTTTCTTTTTTATTGGGAATTCCGGCAATTACTCTGGCTGGATTAGTGGAATTAAGGGGTGATTTGGGACAAGGAATCAGCGATGCGGGAGTTGCAGCTTTGATAGTGGGAACGATTTCATCATTTGTGTTTTCTTATTTGTCGATCGCGTGGCTAATGAAGTTCCTGCAAACTCAAAAGACGTGGATATTTGTGTTGTATCGGCTAGCTTTTGGCGTGGCCATTTTAACGGCGATCGCAGGTGGGGCAGTGAAAAATGCGTAGGTTGTTATAATTACAAGGACAGGCAAGATGCCTGTTCCACAAAACAAGAACAGGCAAGATGCCTGTTCCACAAAGAGTAAATTTTCTTGTGGGACGGGCATCTTGCCCGTTCATAAAAAGCTTATTAATAGCTGACAAGCTGTTAGCTTTTAACTCAAAGTGAGCGTCGCCGTGAAGGATATAGAATGCCTGAAGATAGCGAGCGCCAAAATGAAAAATTAACGCTAATTATGCTGGTTCATGGTGCTAGCATTGGTGTAGCGATGTCCTTCTTTATCTCTCCCGGAATTGTGGGAACAATAGTATCAGATTTAAAACAGGTTCTCCGTTCAGAATCCCAGTGCTAATATATGGAATAGTCTCGCAAAAAAAGGGATTATTTGCCGCAAGGCTGGGTTGACAAAAGAGCGCTGTTGTGCTGGCAGAAACAACTAAGCCTGTCAGGAACCCCGTCAAAATTTTGAGTTTCATAAATACATATTTTTGATACATCCTCTCACAGCCAAGCTAAATTCACAACCCAGAAGTTATTCTGATTCTAAAGGCGATCGAGCCTAGGAGACTGCTATGCTGAAAAGAGAAAACTAATACTGCCATCAATCTTAAAATGCTATTTGTTCCTACGGCTGAACCAATTCCGCTTGTGGCTGATGCAAACGGTGTTATCCGGGTTAGCCAAACCCGAATTACCCTAGATACAGTCATTACAGCTTTTCTTGAAGGAGGCACAGCAGAAGAAATCCGGGAACAGTACCCGTCTCTTCAACTTTCCGATATTTATTTTGCGATCGGCTACTACTTGCGACACCAATCCGAAGTTGACGCTTATCTGATGGAACGTCAACGTCTTGCCACAGAAGTTCAGCAGGAAGCAGAAAGGCGTTTTAACCCAGTTGGAATACGCGATCGCTTATTAGCCAGACGCAACCAAAAAGGGTAGTGTTATATGCTGCGATTATTGGCAGACGAGAACTTTAACAATCAGATTGTTCGAGGTATTCTGCGGCGAAATCCCGACGTTGATATTGTCCGCGTTCAAGATATGGGCTTGATCGAAGCAGACGACCCAACTGTTTTAGAATGGGCCGCGCAGCAAGGGCGCGTGGTACTAACTCACGATGTAGCAACTATGACAAACTTTGCCTACGAACGAATGCAAGCAGGTCTTGCGATGCCAGGGTTATTTGAAGTCAGCCGCCGTGTTTCTGTAGGTTTGGCGATCGAGGAAATTTTGCTAATAGCTGAGTGCAGTCTGGAAGGAGAATGGGAAGGACAAGTGCGATTTTTACCTTTACGCTAACGAGTTTAAGCAAACTATGTCAATACCGAAAAAAGGAGCCAGAAAAATAATTGTTGATGGGGAGCCTTTTATCTGGCTAATCCGAAGACAAGCTACTTATACGCAAGAATACTCCGGAAATCTTCATGTTGCGATCGAACACGCCCAAAAACGGGGTTCGGTGTTAGTTATCATCACCGATCGACCTCATCCTCAATGTTGGGGTACTAACGAAGTGAAACCAGTAACACCCTGTGATGCAACACAATGGATACGGCAAGCGGTGCGACTCGGATGGCAGCCTCAGCTACCCGGAATAACTTTTGAGGTGCGGATTGCAGAACTGTTTATGGAAAAAATATAATAATGCTGTATATTTAGCAACCCGACAAGTCAATTCTGTTAAAGACGTTAAAGACAATTCACTCGCCTAGACTGGCAGAAGCGATCGCCCGATCGCTTCTGTCAGCCTAGACAAGTTAAACTGTAAACATTCTCCGCTAACAAATAACAAATAACTAATAACTAATAACCATGAGCGACATATCAATCCGGCCCGCCCTAATCACCAAAGTTATCCCCGACAGCATCTGCGCCGAAATGGGATTTGAACCCGGAGACTCAATCGTCGCCGTCAACGGTCAAAAACCCCGCGACTTGATTGACTATCAATTCCTGTGCGCGGATGAATTTCTCGAATTAGAAGTATTAGACACTAAAGGCAAAACTCACAAATTAGAAATAGAAAAAGAGTATGACGAAGACTTGGGAGTGGAATTTGAAACTGCTCTTTTTGACGGACTAATTCAGTGCAACAATCGCTGTCCTTTTTGCTTTATTGACCAGCAGCCTCCGGGAAAGCGCGAAACTTTGTATCTCAAAGATGATGACTACCGACTTAGTTTTCTTTACGGTAGCTATCTCACTCTCACAAATCTGACCGAAAAAGAGTGGGACAGAATCGAACAAATGCGGCTTTCTCCTCTCTATGTTTCGGTACACGCTACGGAACCGGAAGTGCGAATTCGGTTGCTAAAAAATCTCCGCGCGGGGAAGATTTTAGAACAAATCAAATGGTTTCAAGAACGCCGCTTGCAAATTCACGCTCAAGTAGTTGTTTGTCCCGGTATTAATGATGGCGAACATTTAGAACGCACTTTGTTAGATTTGGCAAAGTTTCATACTGGAAGTATTCCGGCTGTAGCATCGGTGGCTGTAGTGCCGGTGGGTTTAACTCGCTTTCGCCCGGCCGAAGATGAACTAATCGCAGTAACTGCCCAAAAAGCGCGAGAAGTAATCGAGCAAGTGCAGAAAATTCAAGGGCTTTTGAGTACAGGAAAAGGTGGCGGAAAGCCGAAAAGGAAGAATTCAAAATATACCCCCCCCAACCCCCCCTTAGCAAGGGGGGGAGAAGATTTAAATGGCTTGTTAGGAAAGTCAAAATCTCGCTGTATTTGGCTGGCTGACGAGTGGTTTTTAATCGCTGGTTTAGATTTGCCGTCGGCTGCTGATTACGAAGATTATCCGCAAATTGGTAATGGTGTGGGTTCTATCCGCCAGTTTATCCAGCAGTTTGAAACGGCTTTTGAGAAGCTGCAACCGATGCCAGTCGAGCCTGCGCGCAAGTTAGTTTGGGTGGTGGGGAATGCTGTCGAAAAAGCTTTTGAGC
The DNA here is from genome assembly GCF_036702395.1 of Microcoleus sp. D3_18_C2. Lineage (NCBI taxonomy): Bacteria > Bacillati > Cyanobacteriota > Cyanophyceae > Oscillatoriales > Microcoleaceae > Microcoleus > Microcoleus sp. D3_18_C2. The sequence goes on from NZ_JAUBTG010000017.1 coordinate 52,953, forward strand.
CGATCGTACAACAACTAAACCAAATTCCCGGCTTGTCCGTCAACATGGCCGCACTGTGCAGCAACTACTGGGGACAAACTATCACTGTCACGGGTTTGCTCACCGGGCAAGATTTGCTGGAAGCTTTGCAGGGGCGAGACTTGGGAGATGGCATTCTGCTGCCGTCGGTGATGCTAAAACAGGGGGAACCGCGTTTTCTCGACGACATGACCCTCGAACAGCTCGCCAGCTCGCTAAAAACCCGGATTTTGCCGGTGAGCGGAGTAGAGGAACTAATCTCGACGGCGATCGGTCTGGCAAATGCTGAAGTTAAATTCTAAATTTTGAATCGAACATTCAAAAGTTAAGATGAGTAGGGTAATTGTGACTTGCAACCGTCGAGTTCAGGCTACAGACTAGAAATTTGAGACCTCAATCTTGCTCTAAAATTGTCTCTAGGATTGCAGAGTAATTAAAAAATTATGCGTGTTTTTCGTCAAATCATCGTAGTCGGAGTGGGCGCTGCAATTACTTTGGGCAACGCCCCACAGAGTGCTTCAGCACAGTCTCCGACTCAATCTCAGGACAGTTTGGCCCGCTTCAATCAGCTCGAATTAGGGCAGAAGGTTCGATCGACCTCGAACACAGCTGCAGAATCAGCGTCACAGGCCGAACAGTCGATCGCCCTTAATCCCCCAACTGGAAGCGAGCAAGCATCAAAGCCTCAACAGGCTGCTCCGGCTTCCCCATCAACTCTGTCTCAGGCCGGTGCAACGCCTCTAAGAGGGTTGGAACCGACACAGACTCAGCAGCCTTCCCCGAACCCTCCCAACAATGTTCCTGTGCCGAGTTCCCCGGTACCCATCCTCCGGGGCACTCCGAACGAAAGTTTCCCCCCTGTCCCTCCGAGGGGTATTTTAGACACCAAGCCTCCGGCTTCCCTGGAACCCAACCCGAATCCCCTGCAGTTTCCGACAAACCCGGAGGATGTCAGGATCGAGCAAACTGAGTCAATTACCTTGCAGCAGGCGATCGACCTCGCCCGCCGCAACAGCCAAGTTTTGCAAATCGCCGGACAGCAAGTGGAACAAAGCAGAGCCGCTTTGCGCGAACAGCAAGCTGCTCTTTATCCAGACCTGAATTTTCAAATGGACGCCAGCCGCTCTGTGACTGCAGGCGGAGAACTCGGAGTCCGGGCTCAGCAGCGCTTCAACAACTCTCGGGCTAACGGAACCGGGCAGCCCGCCGAGCAAGCCCGGCAAAATTTAGGCAGCAACAGTCTCAACAACACTTTGCAGTTGAGCTATGACATCGATTTGTTCGGAAGACGGCGGGCTAACATCCGCGCGGCCGAGGAACAGTTGCGCCTTCGGGAATTGGATGTGGAACGCCAAGCCGAGGAACTCCGCTTCGACACTGCTGAGGCTTACTACACCTTGCAAAACGCGGACGGACAAGTTGCCATCCGCCAAGCTTCAGTCAGAAATGCTCAGCAAAGTTTGCGGGATGCCGAAGCCCTGGAACGGGCAGGGGTGGGAACCCGGTTTGCTGTATTGCAGGCTCAGGCAAATTTGGCTAACGAAGTGCAACAACTGTCAGTTGCTCGTCGCGATCAGCGAGTTGCCCAGCGGCGTCTGGCTGAGATTTTGAATGTCAGCCAGTCGGCGAACTTGACGGCGGCCGATCCGGTAGAGCAAGCGGGCTCTTGGAGGCTGTCTTTGGAAGAGAGTATCGTGCAGGCTTTTAGGAATCGCCCCGAGTTGGAACAGCAGTTGGTGCAGAGGGATATCAGCAAGCAGCAGAGGCGATCGATTCAGGCGGGGCGTTTGCCTCAACTGAGTGTTGGGGGTAGTTACAACGTGCTGGGACAAGACCCTGACGACCCCAACCCGTTTGCTACTCGCGGGTGGGCGGATGGTTATTCGATCCGGGCGAGTCTGACTTGGAGTATCTTCGACGGGGGCGCGGCGAACGCGAGGGTGAGACAGCGGGATGCTGATATTGCGATCGCCGAAAGTCGATTTGACCAACTCCGCAATCAGGTGCGCCGGGAAGTGGAACAAGCTTATTTTGGCTTAGAGTCGAGTTTTGAGAATATCGAAACTTCTGAGGCGGGGGTTTTGCAGTCAAGGGAAGCTCTGCGTCTGGCGAGACTGCGGTTTCAAGCTGGTGTAGGTACTCAGACGGATGTGATTCAGGCGGAAACTGATTTGACTAGGGCTGAGAGAAACCGATTGTCGGCAATTGTCACCTACAACCTGGGACTTTCGTCTCTCCAGCGGGCTGTGAGCAATCTTCCGACTAATAACCTCTCGGATGCTCCTTGAGATTGGGTTGGGGCGAGCTTTAATTACCAGATCAATTGGACATCCTGTATTAAACGTCCGACACATTAGTTAATATTTTGTAATAGAGTTCCATGTCAACTGCGTTAAGGAATCGGCAATGGCCAATATCAAGTTTGTGAAGGAAAATCAGGAAGTCATCGCAGCAGACGGAGCCAATTTGAGACTCAAAGCTCTAGAAAACCGCATCGATTTGTACACATTTTCGGGAAAGATGATGAATTGCGGGGGCTACGGTCAATGCGGCACCTGCATTGTGGAAATTGTCGAGGGCAGTGAAAATCTGTCGCCCCGCACTGACTTTGAGAACCGCAAGCTCAAGAAAAAGCCCGAAAACTATCGGTTGGCTTGTCAAGCTATGGTCAATGGCCCGGTGAGCGTCAAGACTAAACCGTGACTCTCAGAAGGCAGAAGGTTGATTAACAGAAAGAAAAATGCAGAATGCAAAAATTGTGTTTTTTTTCCTATTTCACTGTATAATCACGCCTTTTGCTCGCCTAGGAAAAGAAACTTGGTTTCTAGGACAAATAAGAGATTGGGTAGGGAGGCATCCAGGCAGAAAGCGGGTTTCGACGCTTGTCCGTCAGCTCTTCTTCTGTCTTCGAGTTTGCCTTTTGCCTTTGAGTGATATCCTAGTTGTGTGTGTTTTTCTATTTTCCGATAGAGGCGAGCGTCTTCATGGAAGTTAACGATTTAGGGTTTGTGGCAACCATTCTGTTTGTATTGGTTCCCAGTGTTTTTCTAATCATTCTGTACATTCAAACAGCTAGCCGTCAAGGTAGAAAAGATTAGCAACTGCTGTTATTTCTGTCAGGCGCAAGCTGCTTGCAAAAAAAAAGCGCCAACAGCTTTTTGCTGAGGCGCTTTTTTTATTAACTGTTGAGTGTTAGCTGCTAAGGAATGAGAATTAAATAACTTACAATGCGTGATGGTTTTTGTGAGATGGGCGTCCCGCCCGTCCAGAAAGGGCGGGCTATAAGCCCAACCCCTACTCCGCACTTTCAAGAGTGTAAATTATTTAATTCGCGATCCTAAGTGTTAACGATGAGATTCTAGCCGACTGTGCGGGCTAGCAAGACGGGACAGTTGGCATAAACTCGCACGTAGTCTGATAGCGAATTTCCTAGGAGTCGATCGATATCCACAAAGTTTTTGGCAACGCTGGGTCGCCGATCCGGGGAACCGATTACTAACAAGTCGGCATTCAACTCGTCTGCAATCCGACAAATTTCTTCCCCTGGCTTGCCTGTAGCACTCACGCAGCGGTAGCTAACTCCCATTTGTTTGGTTAGTGCTACTGCTGGGGCCAATACAGCGTCTTTTTCAGCACTTGTTGTTAAATCTGTGCTGGATTTTCCCGTCAAATCTTTGGTGACGTGTACTAAAATTATCTCTGGGCCACTGACTTCTTTGACCAAAGATAGCGCCAGCTCTAATGACTGTTTGGCAGCTTCTGATTTGTCTACCGCCACCATGACGCGCTTGATTTTTTTGACATAGATGTCGTCTTTTACTAACAACATCGGTCGGGATGTTAGCTGGAAAACGTACTGGCTGACTGAGTTTTCCAAAATCGATTGCAGCCGTCCGAGTCCGCGGGAACCCATAATTACTAAGTCGGATTGTTCTTCTTCTGCGACTTGGCAAACTGTGGTTTTCGGGTCTCCCTGTTTGAGCCTGGGGTTGACTTTGCTGGGATCTATTTTCAAAGACTGGACTGCTTGTGCTAAAATCTTGCCTCCTTCTTCCAGTTTCTCGGCCATGCCATCGGAGGTTACTTGGGGCGGCACGACGTGCAAGACGGTGACAGAGGTTTGTTGCAAGGAAGGGATGTCCATCAACATATTAAACATCTCTTCGCACAAGCCGCGACCGGCGACGGCTACTAAAATTTTTTCTATCATGGTTTTTTTGGCGGTAAAAACAGTTGAGTTTTCTTGTGCGACGTTAAACTAGGGCGTTGGTACTCTAGTTGCTTACAGTCAAGCATAAGCCTGAAGTTTGTCTTATGATTTGTAGAAATGTAGCGTTTTGGAACGATTTGTAAAGTGTTAGAGAACGATCGAACTCAACCTGAACTCGCACCGGCTGGTGCTATTCAAAATCGCCGCGGGATCGACTCTGAGGGCTGGTTTGAATATTTGGTGCGAGTTTACCCTCACCATACTGACTACAGCGGTGTGGTTTGGCACGGGACTTATATTGCTTGGATGGAGGAAGCTAGGGTGGAAAGTTTGCGATCTCTTGGCATCGAGTATGCAGACTGGGTGGCGCAGGGTTTGGAATTGCCTGTGGTGGAACTTTCGCTGCGCTACCACCGGGCTGTACAAATGGGTCAATCTGTGGCAGTCAGAACGCGGATGGCTGCTAGCGAGGGTGTGCGGCTGCTTTGGGATTACGAAATTCGATCGGCTGAGACTCAGGAGTTATATGTGACAGCACAGGTAACTTTGGTGGGTGTCGATCGCGACAAGAACAAGATTATCCGGCAATTGCCGCCGGCGCTAAAGGAGGCTTTGACAAGGCTTTCTGTTAAACCTTCAACCTAAGCTGCTGTTAATACCAATTCTCGCCTCCAGAAAGCAAGAATGATGAGTGTGGGTTTGTTTACTGAAAGACTGTATGCACCGGTGCGTCGCTCAAAGATTGTGGATATTATTTAATATTTAAGGGTGGCGACGCACCCGGAGCGATACTGTTGCATGAGTTTTGAGGATTTGTATAATTTATAATTATACCTTCTGCTTTCTGTTTTTTGCCTTCATTGGAACTTTTAATAATGTCAAAAAAACTGGAATTGCCAGAGCAAAATATTGAACTTCGGCGCAATATTTTGGAAAAAACCGAGTTAAACTCTGCCTTAAAAACTGAAGACAAAACTCTTGTTTCGGGAAAGTCAGACAGTTTAAAAAACGGTGAATTAGCTGACAGTCAAGGCAAAATTTGGGCGATCGTTTCGCTGTCTGCGGCGCTGCTAGCGGTGTCGCTGGCGGCGATTTTTATTAGGTTTAGCGAACGGGAAATCAGCCCGAATGCTACTGTTTTTAACCGTTTGTGGATAGCAACTGTGGTATTTGGAGTATGGAATGGTGCTGATGCTGCACGCCGCCGAATGTCTGGGGCAAAAGTTGAAGAGCGATCGAGCTACACTCTGCAGGATGTGATGCTGTTAACAGCCGTAGGCGTGGTTTCTTCTGCTTCTTTGGGTTTCTGGGCCTGGTCACTGACTCAGACTAATGTCGCTAATTCTACTGTACTGCGAAACTTAACTCCTTTATTTACTACTTTGGGGGGATGGCTGCTGTTGGGGCGGCGCTTTGACAGCAGGTTTTTGGTGGGACTGGCGGTGGCTTTGTCTGGCGCAATTGCGATCGGAATGGACGATTTGCAAACGGCGGGAGACAATCTAGTCGGCGACATTACTGCTCTTTTATCGGCGATTTTTTATGCAGGAAATCTGCTACTTTCAGAACATTTGCGAACAAAGTTTCCGGCGACAACTATATTGATGTGGCGCTGTTTTATTGGTAGTCTCTTGGTTTTGCCACTGGTTCTGCTGGCGGGCGATCGAGTTTTCCCTTATTCTTGGCAGGGATGGCTGGCTGTAATTGGTTTGGCGGTGATTTGTCAAGCTTTCGGCCAGGGACTGCTCATCCACAGTCTCGGTCGTTTGTCGTCGGGATTTGTCGCTCTTTTTCTGCTGCTAGAACCCGTGATTACTGCGATTATTGCCGGGGTGCTGTTTGCGGAAAGTTTGAGCTTGTTTAATTGGTTTGCATTCTCCGTAGTTTTGGCGGGAATATATTTGGCAAAATCTAGCAGTTCGGCAGATAAAAAATAAAACACACAGGAAATAAACTTAAATGGTTGCAACATCAATTAGCCTGAATCGCTGGCATTATGACTTTAGTTTGCTGCGTCAATATTTGGAGGTGCTGTTTGCTAAATTGCGGATTGCTGTGGTGTTCGGCGGGGACTGCGATCGCCCCGGCTCAGTGATTTACAAAACTCACAATCCCCGCGCTTGGAAGAGTTACGAAATCGTCGCCCGCGAAATTGCTACAGCATTAGCAGAAATTGGCTTTCAGCAAGTCTTTGTCATGCCTGACGACATGAACTTACCGGAACAACTAAAACAAAAAAATATCCATTTAGTGTGGCTGAATACTGGCGGAGTCCAGGGATACAATCCTGTTTGTCACACTCCCGCATTGTTGGAAATGTTGGGAATGCCTTATGTCGGTCACAATCCTTTAAATAGTTCAACTTTAGATAACAAACACGCTTTTAAACGGGAACTGCAATCAGTCGGAATACAAACCGCTCCGTTTATTACTTGGCATCCTTCTCAAGGGATTTTGCATCCTAATTTGCATCAGCGTTTTGCCATTGCTTTTGGTGACTATCAAGGGCCGTTTGTTGTTAAACCAGTATCCGGTCGCGCTTCGCTGCACGTTCATTTTGTAGACAAAATTGAGGGTTTGTCTGAGGCGGTTTCGGAAGTTCACCGAGCCACTCACAATACTGCTTTAATTGAAAAGTATTTGCCGGGACGAGAATTTTGTGTGGCGGTTTGTGGCTATGTTAAATATGCTAAAGGCGGTTTTGGTAAAGATACAAAACCTTTTGCTTTTTCGACGGTGGAGCGCGTGCTTGAGCCTGACGAACTTATCTTTACTTCTATGGACAAAAAAGCGATTACGGCAGATCGAGGACGGTTGATGGGCGGTGAGGAACCTGAACTCAAACAAGAGTTAATTGAGTTAGCTAGAAAAATTTATTGGGAGTTTAGTTTGAACAGTTTGGTGCGGATTGATGTCCGCAGTGATGCTGATGGAACGCTTTATGTTTTGGAAGCAAATCCCAAACCGGATCTGAAACATCCAGGGGAAAATGTGACGAGTTTGGTAGCTTTAGGTTTGGCGGAATACGGGATGAGTTATAACGATTTAATTTTTAGTTTATTGGCGGATAGGTTGGATTATTTGTTGACTCAGCATATCGAAATTATTCCTCATATTGTGGATTTGCTGCATTAATCGGACTTGCAGGGCGGGCTGCACCTTACCTGTAAACAAAAGGGATTTGTAAAGAAATATAAATTGTCGAGAAAAGTCAACACAGGCTGGCAAGTTGTGATAGCTTTGAGTAAGATCGCGATTTGTGGATGTCCCTTTTTTGGTCATAATCAAAATCCCTCAATTTATATTAATTAGATAAAACACATGGAAGCATTACTTTTATTAATAGGATTTGGAGGCGGGGCATTAGTCTGCTGGCTAATTTTGAATAAGCGAAATTCACGCAATTTGGTACGGATGCAGGGTTCGCAGGAGGCGATATCGAATTTGGCTGCTCAGTTGGATGCCAGAACTTCGGAATTGCGGCAAAAGGTGCAGAATGAAAATCAGCTAAATTCTGAATTGTCTCAGTTACAAAGTCGGTTGGAAACTGTGACTCGCGAGCAAGAAGTGTTAAAAAATCAAGTGTCGGAAATGGAAGAATTTTTGGCAGGAATTGCCCAGGATCGATCGCAAATTGATACTCTGATTGCTGATTTGCAGTTTCAGCTAGAAAATGCTCAACAAGCTGAGTCTCAGTTAGCAGAAGTGGCAGAACTTCAAGAGCAGTTAGAAGTTGCGGATCAGGAGCGATCGCAACTTAACGCTCAATTGCTGGAAATGCAAGCAGAGTTAGAGGCGGTTGATGCAGAACGTTCTCAATTTCACGCTCTGCTGTCGGAATTTGAAAGTCAGTTGGAAACGGCTAGCCAAAGCAGATTGCAGGTACAGTACCAGTTGTCGGAAACTCAAATTAAGTTCGATCGCTCGATTCAAGAGCGCGAGCAACTTCAGTCTCAACTATCTGGTTTGCAAGAGCAACTGCAATTAGTCGAAGCAGAGCGATCGCAATTTACTTCGGAATTGTCAGAGCTACAAGCTCAATTGGAGAGTGCAGAGCAAGAACGCAAAACACTCAACTCTCAATTGCAAACCGCTCGCCAACAAGCAAAGCAACCTCCATTGGAATTATTAGAACTGCAAAGACAGTTAGAAGCAGCTAATCTGGAGAAAATGCAGTTAAACTCTCAACTTCATGAAGTACAACTTCAATCCGAAATGGTTGTTGTAGAGCGAGAGAGACTGCTGTCTGAGTTGTCAGAATTGGAGTCTCAGATACAGCGCAAGGAGGAAGATAGCTCGCAACTCCAGTCTCAGTTATCAGAACTGCAAGCTGAATTAGAAACTGCTAACACAGAACGCTCCCACCTTTATTCTCAACTGTCCCAATTGCAAAGTCAAATCGAGACAGCAAACCAGATCCCTACTCAACTTCAATCTCAAGTATCGGACTTAGAAAATCAGCTAAATAGCCTGCATCAAACTCGCTCTGAATTAGAAGTTCAGCTAGAAACTGCTAACACCGAACGCTCGCAACTTTATTCTCAACTCTCGGAAATTCAAAGTCAAGCCGAGACAGCAAACCAGAATCAAAATCAACTTCAATCTCAAATCTCGGAGTTAGAGCAACAGTTAGAAACTGTGCGTCAAAGTCGCTCTGAATTGGAATCTCAGTTCAATTCTCAAATCTCGGAATCCCAAAGTCAAATCGAGACAGCCCACCAGAATCAAAATCAACTTCAATCTCAAATCTCGGAGTTAGAACACCAGTTAGAAACTGTGCGTCAAAGTCGCTCTGAATTGGAATCTCAACTCACTTCTCAAATCTCGGAATCCCAAAGTCAAATCGAAACAGCTAATCAGAATCAAAATCAACTTCAATCTCAAATCTCGGAGTTAGAAAATCAGATAAATAGCCTGCATCAAACTCGCTCTGAATTAGAAGTTCAGCTAGAAACTGCTAACACCGAACGCTCGCAACTTTATTCTCAACTCTCGGAAATTCAAAGTCAAGCCGAGACAGCAAACCAGAATCAAAATCAACTTCAATCTCAAATCTCGGAGTTAGAGCAACAGTTAGAAACTGTGCGTCAAAGTCGCTCTGAATTGGAATCTCAGTTCAATTATCAAATCTCGGAATCCCAAAGTCAAATCGAAACAGCTAATCAGAATCAAAATCAACTTCAATCTCAAGTATCCGACTTAGAAAGTCAGTTAGAAAGTGTGCGTCAAAGTCGCAGTGAATTGGAATCTCAGCTAACTTCTCAACTTTCGGAATTCCAAAGTCAAACCGAGACAGCAAATCAGAATCAAAATCAACTTCAATCTCAAATATTGGAGTTAGAAAGTCAGTTAGAAAGTGTGCGTCAAAGTCGCTCTGAATTGGAATCTCAGCTAACTTTTCAAATCTCCCAATTGCAAACTCAAATCGAGACAGCAAATCAGAATCAAAATCAACTTCAATCTCAAATATTGGAGTTAGAAAGTCAGTTAGAAAATGTGCGTCAAAGTCGCTCTGAATTGGCATCTGGGCTAGAAACTGCTAACAGAGAACGATCGCACCTTTATTCTCAACTCTCGGAAACTCAAAGTCAAATTGAGACAGCAAAGCAGAATCAAGCTCAACTTATATCTCAAGTATGCGAGTTAGAACATCAGCTAGAGACAGTTTATCAAGAACGCTTGCAGCTAACATCGCAACTTTCCGCAGCGGGCGATCGGCAATCTGAGCATTTTGAGTCGAAGTCAGGGAAAATTAAAGCATCTACTTCAGATACCAAAGTTGGGAAGAGTCAAGGATTTGTTGTTTCTCAGCAGGGTCAAGGCGATTATACTACTATTAGCGAAGCGCTGAAAAATGCAGCACCGGGCACGCGCATTGACGTGCATCCAGGCGTTTACCGCGAAAGTCTAATTATCGACAAATCGGTAGAAATTATCGGCAGCGGAGAGGTCGATCGCATTGTGGTTGAAAGTATCAGCTCAAACTGCATTAAAATGGCAACTGACAGTGCTTTAGTGCGCGGTTTAACGCTGAGCGCCACTGGGAAATATTACGCTGTAGATATTCGCAAAGGCGAGTTAATCATAGAAGACAGCGATATCACTTCTGCGGACTATTCTGTGGTGGGAATTTGCGGCCATGATGCAAATTCGATCCTCCGTCGGAATAAAATTCATGATGGGGTATGGAACGGAATTTTTATATCGGATAATGGGAAAGCAACGGTGGAAGATTGCAGTATTTTTGACAACGGCAGTTTGGGAATAGGTGTCGGATTGGGAGGGAAATTGATCGTGCGCCGGTGTCGGATTAATGGTAATGAAGGTGAGGCGATCGCCGTTTACAGAGATGGCATTGCTACCGTGGAAGATAGCGATTTAACGGGCAATGCTGGGGGTGCTTGGCGCATTGCAGATAACGGATACTTGAACAGCAAAGGCAATCAAGAATAGAAGAAGGAAGTTCGGCAACGGATTCGCTCGACGGATGTAACGGATGTAAAGGATAGAAGGAAGAGGGAAGAAGGCAGAAGGAAGTTCGGCAACGGATTAGCTCGACGGATGTAAAGGATAGAAGGAAGAAGGAAGAAGGCAGAAGGAAGAGGGAAGAAGGAAGAGAAAAGAGGGAAGAGAATTCCCAATTAGCGATTCCCAATCCCCGATTGCCAATTACCAATTATCAATTATAAATGCCTAACAATCGAGCTGGATTGTGTTTCATCATTAAATCAATTTCCTGCGGAGAAATGCCTTCATCTATCAATTTTTTCACAAATAATCTGTAACCTTCCGCAGGCAAAGGATCGGGTTTCCTTCCTAAATCCGTGCTCATCACAAAATGCTCTGCTCCTATTAGTTTAATCGCTGCTGCCATCTTACTAATAGAAACTTGATGCCAGTTTTTGTGTCCGTCATCAGCGGCATTTTCTCCCATCAAATCGTTCACAAATGCGAGTTCTAAGAAAGCTCCGGTTGCGGCGGCTGTTTGCATATTTTCTAGGGACAAACCGGGTACATCTGCCATTGCATGGGTAATCAGAATGTTCTTAATGTTGAGCAGGTTGGCTTCAGCTACAACTGCCATCACTTCTTCTGAGGAAATATGACCGGTTTCCAATACCAAATTCTCTTGGGCTACAATCTTCAAAACCGCTGCTGTTTCCGGTAAAACCTTGCCATTTTCCGCAACTTTAATCCCCATTCCCGACTTGTGAAAAACCTGCAAGTGATGCTCAGCATCAACCGTTGGTAGCCACACTACTTTACCGTATTTGCCACCGATGCGGTGCATTGCTTCTACAGCGTCGGGATTAATGCCGCCTACCGAATGATTGAGAACAACTCCTCCGAAAACTTCGATTTTTGGTACTATTTTATTAACCAGAACTGCCCGCGCTGCTGTGCTGGCATAATGATTTTTCAATACCACAGCTTTCATCTTCGCCCTAGCAGCTAATTTCGCTACTTCAAAATCGTCTAATCTACGGGGAATCGCATCAGGAGAAGAATGAATGTGAAAGTCGATCGCACCTTCGATCGTACTCTTGGGCAAATTGATTATCGGCGGATCTGCGACAGCATAAACTGGCAGACAAAACCAATAGCAAACCATCCAAACAAACGTTAAAAAAACAGCTTGCATTCCTCCCCTCTGCGTTCTCTGCGCCCTCTGCGGTTCATCCCCTCTTAATCCTCTCAAATAAAAGATTTAACCACATTTGCCAAAGCTTCAGCATTCTCTTCGTGCATACCCAAAGAACCGGGAATAACTCGCGATTCAACACCCGGTAATTCCGTTAATGCTTCCATTTCAGCCTTGGATTTTGGCGGCGCATTTTCAGCAATTACAACCATCACCTGCACTGCTAATTGTTGAAATTTATCTGTAAATTCCGATCGCACTTTTGCCGTATCTAAACCACCAGTCACAAAGGCAGCGGAACCGTATCGAGCACCTGGTTTTTGCGTCACTTGCCATTTGTTTTGGATGAAATCTGGCGTGACTTTAGCTGCATCGGCGTAGACGTGGCGGCGGTACATAAAACTGAGGAAAGACGGCGCAGTGTTTAGTTTGTAGAGGAATTGTCCCAGTAAGGGCGATCGTACTAATTCTCTCACGATTCCGTGCCAGCCGCTTTGCTGTTTGCTCATCGTCGGCAAAGGCCCGCGCCAAGTCGGTGCTGCTAACACAATCTTTGACCAAACATGGGGTTTTGATTGCGCTAATTGCATCACATAACTCGCAGCGTGACCTGCTGCAACTACAGCCACCGGACTATTAAAATTTTCCGCAACAAAATCCTTGAGAAATTGATGATATAATTGCGGTTCATAGTCGGTTCGCGGGCGATCGGATTCGCCAAAACCCGGCCAATCTAAACTCATAACTTGAAAGTTAGAAGCTAACAATTCTGCTAAAGGACGCATTTCTTCTCGCGTCGAAACCGTACTGAATGCCGGCAGCAACAATACAGGATTTCCCTGCCCTCTGGTTTCGTAAATAACTTTGATTTGGGTTTCTTTCCAATTCCACAGATATTCTTGAACTGCGGCGGAATACTGGCCAGAATTGGATTTTGTTAAATTTGTAGTTTGAGTCATGGCTGTTTATTCTTTTAATTTTCTTCTGCTTGCTTGCTCAATTCACAAGCAAGAGCCTTATTTTTCATCATTTGAAAGATGTTGAAAAATCCGTTAGCGCGGGAAGGTGTAAGACTCACATTCAATCCCGTGTCTTGAATAAAATCTGGGGTAATGGTGACAATTTCAGCAGGCGTTAATCCGCTCAAACCTTCCACCAGCAAGCCAACTAATCCTTTGACTAACTGAGCGTCTGAATCGCCTTGATACAGAACTTTTCCGTCTGCCAAATTTGCGGTAATATAAACTTGCGACACGCAGCCAGAAACTTTGTTTTCCGGCAGTTTATCGCTTTCGGGAAATGCTGGGAGTCGCTTGGCATACCACAGCAGTTGTTCGTAGCGTTGTTTCGGATCGGAATGTCGCTGAAAGCGCTGAACGATTTTAGCTAAAGCAGCAGGTAGCGCGGTGTTTGCAGACATGATTCACTCGTAGCGGTTTACTTCGTTAATATTATACCTTCGATTGTAGCAGGAAGGGCGATCGATTTGAGATTTTAGATTTGAGATTAGGACTTACGCATGAGATAGTAGGGACACGGCAATGCCGTGTCCTCATGGTTTTTTAAGACACGATCTTAAACTAAACAACTGTTCAGGTGTTCTCGAATTTGAGCGATATCTAAGTTGCGGCCGATGACTACGAGTTGATTCTTAGGTGCGGTAAACCATTCCGAAGCATCTAGTTCGTATCTGGGGCCGCTGAGTTGAAATATGTGTCTCATCGGACTGTCGTTAAACCAGAGAATTCCTTTTGCCCGAAATACATCGAAGGGCATTTTTTCCGTTAGAAATTCTTGGAATTTGTGGACATCAAAAGGTCGATCGCTCTCAAATGATAGTGAAATAAATCCGTCGTTATCTAAGTGATGAGATTGATGTCCGTGATGGTGGTGTTCGTGATGATGTTCGTGATGGTGTTCGTGTTTTTCCTCAATTTCAAGACTGTTGAAAATATCTGCTTGCGTTAAACCCACACCCAAAATTAAGGGTAGAGGAACTTCACCGTATCGAGAGTGTAAAATTCTCGCTCCTTCCTTAACTGTGCGAATGTAAGATTCTAACTTTTCTACTTTTTCTGGAGGAGCGAGATCGGTTTTGTTCAGCAGCACAATATCTGCAAATGCCACTTGTTTAAAAGCTGCTTCGCTGTCAAAATGATCGGGAGTGAATGTTTCGCTATCGACTACGGTAAGTACAGAATCTAGATTGGTTAAATCCCGCAATTCTGTGCCGACAAATGTCAGGATAATCGGCAGCGGGTCAGCAACTCCGGTGGTTTCAATTACCATGCAGTCGATGCGTTCTTCTCGTTCTAAAACTCGGTAAACTGCATCGACTAAGCCTTCGTTAATAGTGCAACATATGCAACCGTTGCTAAGTTCTACCATGTCATCCTCTGTAGAAAATAGAAGCTGCGAATCGATGTTTATATCGCCAAATTCGTTAACTAAAACGGCTACTTTTAAGTCTTGGCGATTTTTGAGTATTTGATTGAGTAAAGTAGTTTTTCCACTGCCGAGAAATCCGGTAATTATAGTTACTGGCATCCCTCTTTTGGGAAGATCGGCAATTAAATCTGGGGTTTGTACGGTGAGATTAGTCATTGTTATTCGTTGGTTAATTGTAGAGACCTTGCTGTTAATTTGCCAAGCCGATCGCACCTCATCGCTGACAGCCCGGTGCGATCGCCTCTGCTAAGATACGGGCGATCGAGCCGATCGCGCGCCTTTTGTTTGATAATCATTCTCATTATACGTGAAAATGCGGTTGGCGCGCAAGCTCTACAATTACAGATCGGTGCAATATCTCCGATCGAGCGTTAATCTGAAGAGCTTACTGTAGTTAACGAGCGCGATCTATCCACAAACAGGAGAATATATGGTATTTAGTAACTAGCCGGATTGTCTCTTAGGAGTTTGGGCGATCGCGCAGAAATAACTATGTAAAAATGTTATTTATCTAAAAGCAAAGCGGTATAATATATTGTGAAAAAAATCTGGCTAAAATATCGAGTTTTTCAGGCAGTTGTCTTCTTAGGATTGGGTTTGCTATTAACCATCGCGCTTTCGCTTTCTTTTGGTGCGGTACCCATGAGTGCCGATCAATTGTGGCAAGCATTTCTGCACCGAGGTGATACTGTCAATCAAACTATTTTATGGGAATTGCGTTTGCCCAGAGTTGCGGCAGCGCTGACGGTTGGTGCGGCTTTAGGAATGTCGGGGGCTTTGCTGCAAGGTTTGCTCCGCAACGGTTTAGCCGATCCTTTTGTATTAGGAATTTCGGCGGGTGCAGGGTTGGTTGCGATTACCATGCTGACTTTGGGAATATTTCAAACTTGGGTGCCTTTGGCGGCTTGGATAGGTGCTATTTTCACTTCGATGCTGGTCTACTTTTTGGGCAAAACTAAAACGGGAATTTCTGTGGAACGTTTGGTTTTAGCAGGTGTGGCTGTGAGTTCTCTTTTTGGGGCAGTACAAACTACACTGTTGCTGTTAGCTGAAGACAGCCGCTTGCAAGCTGCTTTGAATTGGTTAATCGGTAGTTTGAACGGTCGCGGTTGGTCGGATTTGCAGGTGGCTGCACCTTATATTTTGGCTGCTTTGCTGTTAGGATGTTTTTTGGGGCGATCGATAAATTTGCTGGCTTTGGTTTCTCTAAAAGTGAGAAAGCTAAAGGCATTCCAAAGCCCGCAGCGATCGGAAACCTGGTTTTTGAGCCTGACTCCCAATGCTGTCGGATCGCCATCAAGAAGCTAGATCCAGAGGTGGCAAACCGCGCAACTGTCGCAGCGAGTTGATACACATCTGACAGTCGCAGCCAAACAGCGCCACCGCCTCATCGCTTTCTGCTTCCGAAAAATCCAGCATCGCCACCCGTTCTTCACCCGGGCGCTGCCAACTGATTCTTACTTTAGAATTAGCAGCAGCAGACTTGCCAGAAAGCCGCACGCAACTCAGGCGCTGAGTGTGGGGCGATCGCACGCATTGAGGCGAATCAGCCGATTGGGCTGGTATTTCGCCAATTAGAGCGGGATTGGCGATCGCGCTCATAGACATCACAGATCCAAACAGCGTCGGACTTACAAGTAAAGTGAGGAGCAATCGATTCATTTGTCGTCCTTAAGAACTTTAACGTATACAATAGCCGATTATCTGTTGCAATTCAACAATGTATTCGTCCGACATCAGTACGATTTGCCGTTATTAAGGCTTAAAAGCCGAATATTTGCCGCCCAAACTTTCAACAATTATCCGCGTATTAGCAACTAGCATTTTCTGATAAGTATCACCTTGGCTCCCGATTTTAAGATTTGTTGCAATTTGAGTAAATTTAGATAGCCAGTGATAGCAAATTCATCCAATGCGGGTAAACTGATTTCAGCAAGGACAACTCGAAGCAGCGAACAAGTTTACCTCAAAAACCAAGTGGGGAGTGATGAGTACAGTTTTAGTGGTGGAAGATTCCCGCAGCCAGCGCGAGTGCATTTCACATCAGTTGAGATGCAGCGGATTGAATGTAATTCAGGCATCAGACGGTGTGGAAGCGCTGGATAAAATCGAGAAAAATTGCCCCGATTTAGTATTATTAGATGTCATAATGCCCCGTCTCGACGGCTACGGGGTTTGTCGTTTCATTAAAGCTAATCCCGAAACTCGGAACATACCGGTGGTATTTTTAACAGGCAAGGGACAGCAGTTAGCTTTATTTGCGAGGTTCCAGGGCGATCGCGCCGAGGCTTATGTTAGCAAACCTTGGCAGCCGAGGGAACTTTTGGCAACAATCAAAAAAGTTTTGCTCAATGCTAATATTAAGTTCGATCGAGCTTCAGCCGACGCTTGGACAGAATACGGTATTTTAAACTTAAGTACAGTCGAACTGTATCAAAGCCATGCCGATGCTTGGACAAAATACAGTTCCCAAATTATTAAATTGTACGATTCCAGCTTAGCAGCTTTCGAGCAAGCTTTGGCAATTGAACCGAGTCACTCAAATGCAAACAAGTATCGCAACCGAGTCCAGACAATCCGGGCAACTTTGATGAAAAAATTAGAGCAAACTAAACCTTGCAAAGTCTGTGATTATTATTACGGTAAGGATGGCATCACTTGTGCAGTGCATCCTGCTGGCCGCCCTCAAGAAGTGTGTCGCGATTGGGAATTTAATTAAAAATGAAAACAAATAACCGCGCTTACTTGGAAAAGTTGCTGCAAGAAAGAAACGAACATCCCGAAAGAATGGCGGAAATTGATGCGAAAATCAATGAAACTTTTCGCCAAAATTACGCAATTTTAGTAATGGATATGTCAGGATTTTCGCGCACGACAGTCCGCTACGGAATTATTCATTTTTTGGCAATGATTCACCGAATGCACGGAATTGTAAAACCGATAATTTCCGAATACAGCGGCACTGTAGTTAAGGAGGAAGCCGACAATATTTTTGCAGTTTTTCCCGATGTAAAATCGGCGGTGGAAGCTGCGATCGACTCTTTGAAACAAACGGCGGCTGTCAACACGACACTGCCGCCGGAGATGGACATTTACCTCTGCATTGGTATTGGCTGTGGCGATGTTTTGATGCTGGAAGGAGAGGATATGTACGGATCTGAATTTAATCTGGCATCCAAGCTGGGAGAGGATTTGGCGGAACGCGGAGAGATTTTGCTGACCTCAGCAGCCTTTGAAAAGTTGGAAGGTGACAAGCAAGATTGGGAAAAAGTGGAACTTTCGGTTTCAGGTTTGGAATTGGTGGCGTACAAGCGGCTGTAATCGGGTGAATTTCTGTTGTCTTCTCGTTCTTCGCCCTGCTGGAAAATGAGAACATGGCTTGTGCCAGCCTTGACTCGAAACCCGGTTTCTTCGCAGATATCGGGCGACTAAGGATCGCGAATTAAATAATTTACACTCTTGAAAGTGGGGAGTAGGGGATGGGCCTGAAAGCCCGCCCTTTCTGGACGGGCTTTCAGGCCCATCCCACAAGAACCATCACGCATTGTAAGTTATTTAATTCTCATTCCTAAGCCATTTTGGTATAAACCAGGTTGATGAGGCTATATTCTTAGAGAATATGGAGTTTAAATAAAATTTAAAATTAGATGATTGAGGAACACAAAACTTGGCAATCTATTAATTTATCCGCTATTGGACAGCGGCTGGCTTGGCTGCAGCAACAGCCAGACAAGGTTATTTTTTGCAAAGAGTCTGGTGTTCACTATGTTGCAGTCACAAAAGAGCGATCGCACATTAAACTATCTTTAGTAGAAAAAGTAAATCAGCACACAGATTTACTGCAATCTGTATTCGATTTCAACAATCCTTTACATCTAGTGTCTGAATATACTCAGGCGATGATGTTGGGTTTAGTGTGGCAAAACCAACCTCAAAGAATCTACATAGCTGGTTTTGGCGGCGGCAGAATTCCCTTAGTGTTGCACCACTATTTGCCGGAAACTGTTATAGAATGTGCGGATGTCGATCCGATCGCGATCGAAGCAGCTACACAGTGTTTTGGGGTAAAATTGGACGATCGTCTAACTGTAACAATTCAAGACGGCAGAGAGTATTTAGAGCAGCAAAAATCAGATACTCAATACGATATCATCATGATCGACGTAGCTTTTGGCAACGGCTACTTTCCGCATCGCCTATCCACCAAAGAATTTTATCAAATCTGCGAAAAACGCTTGTCAAGTGAGGGAGTTGTGCTGGTAAATCTGCTGCAAAGAGATGAGTTTTATGCGGAAAAAATCAAGACTTTTCAAAGCGTATTTTCCCAGGTGTGCGTGTGTCCGTGGAAGGACATTAACACTGTTTTGATTGGTAGCAACAGCGCTATTTTAGAGAAGAATGAGATTGTTGCTAGGGCAAAATATTTGCAAGATGGCTATCAATTTTCATTTCCATTAACAGAAAGAGCGCGGGAAGTAAAATTAGGTACAGAATTGGCGGAAGCTGTACCTAATTTATATCGATCTCAAATTTTGCATGACGATTCGCCGCCCGCTGGTTATTTTGATTGCTGGTTATTCTGATATCTATAATAAGTCCGGGTTTACTCTTTGTGGAACAGGCCGGAAAGCCTGTTGCTAATAGGAAGTTGAGAGCACCCAGGGATTGAAAGAGACTATGGGATAAAATTGCCCTCAGAGTGCGATCGGATATAACCATCGACAATAGGGCAACTGACGACACAACATTGCCGTTTCCCTACGCCAACATAATCAATCTTCCTCGATAAGAGATATAACCATCGCCCGATTTATTTTCGGGAAACCGCACAGCGTCGTCTCCTGACTGTAGGTAATATCAATTCCGATGCCACCGGATTTGATATAACTGCTATTTCATACATTCAACCATCTGCTGTTCCAGCTTAGCCAACAATGTATCAACATCGGTTGCAGCTTCCTCAAAACAAACAGGAGGTTCAGGCTTAGGTTCAAAAAGAATCAACTTAATTTGACCTTCCCCGATCGCCAAAATCGCCACTTCCTTCTCAGGCTTGTGAGCGTTCAACACACCTACAACTTCCTGAATATGACTTTTTACTTGACGGTTCAACTCCTCAACCGCCTCTTTCTTACAATACACAAAACGCGCAGTTTCTGCAATATCAATTGCCAAAATCTCCTCGCTTTCTTCTCCCCTTTCCAGAAATAGCCCCCAAGCCAAAGCAGCCAATTCATTTTGATTAGCTTTCACAAATTTATCTAATTTCCGACTCCAGCTATTTTCGTTGGGTTTGGACTCAGGGCTATCAAATAGAAACATTTTCTCTTCTTGCTTGTAGAAACTAATATTTTGCAGTCAGTTGTCAGTTAGCAGTTGGCAGTTGGCGGTTGGCAGTTGGCTGTTGACTGTTGTCATTAGTTACCCATGCCCAAAGGCCCATCCCCAATTACAAATTAGCAATTCCCAATTACCCAAAACCGCTGCGTTTCTATCTTATACCAGATTGCACGCGCCAGAGCGCCGCATAAATTCCGTCCTGTTCGATCAGTTGTTCGTGCTGCCCCGATTCTACCACCAGCCCCTCTTCCATGACACAAATGCAATCGGCATTGCGGACAGTAGAAAGACGGTGGGCGATCGCAATTGTAGTGCGATTCTTGGTAATTCGTTCGAGCGATCGCTGAATTGCCGCCTCAGTCTCGTTATCCACCGCTGAAGTAGCTTCGTCAAGAATCAAAATCGGCGGATTCTTCAAAACAGCCCTCGCAATTGCAATTCGCTGTCGCTGCCCCCCCGACAACTTTTGACCGCGTTCCCCTACAATAGTGTTGTAACCGTCCGGCAATTGCGCGATAAACTCGTGCGCTTCGGCAATTTTCGCAGCATTTACTATCTCTCGATTGCTGGCCTCAAAACTGCCGTAAGCAATATTTTCTGCCACCGTACCGTGAAACAAAAACACATCTTGACTCACCAATCCGATCGCTCTCCGCAAATCTTTTAAATTCAGGCTATTTAATTCTATACCGTCGAGATAAATATTGCCATGCTGTACCTCGTACAGCCTCAATATTAGTTTCACCAGCGTACTTTTACCGGAACCTGTCGCCCCAACAATCGCAGTAGTTTTTCCCGCCGGCAGATTCAAAGAAAAATACTGCAAAATCGGTTTTCTTTGATTATAAGAAAACGTAACATTTTTAAATTCCAACTCACCCTTAATCGAACTAACCGGCCGCCGAATATCACCCGTGCGAATTGCGATCGGAGTATCCAACAAATTCATCACCCGATTAGTCGAAGCCATGGCGCGCTGGTATTGATCCAGAGTATCTCCCAGGCGAGTCAGCGGCCACAACAACCGCTGGGTCAAAAACACCAAAACGCTGTAAGTTCCCACAGACAACCGGCCCGCCACCACCTCCAAACCCCCCAGAAATAGTGTTGCAATAAACCCCAAGAAAATCACAACCCGAATCAGCGGAATAAAAGCAGCCGAAAGTACGATCGCCCGTCGGTTGCTTTGGCGGTAAGCTTGGCTTTGTGTTTCGATGCGCTGAATTTCATAATCTTCGGAAGTAAAACTTTTAATAGTAGTAATTCCCATCAAATTATTCGACAGTTGCCCGTTCAGAAAACTCACCTTTTCCCGCACATCAGCATAGAAAGGAGCGAGGCGATTTTGAAAGGCGATCGAACCCCAAATAATAAAAGGTATCGGCAGCATTGACAGCCCAGCAACAAGAGGAGAAGCAGCAAAAAAAGCCGCCCCAATCACAACAACCGTTGTCATTACCTGAATTACCTCATTAGCGCCGTCGTCTAAAAAACGTTCGAGTTGATTGATATCATCATTGAGAATAGAAATCAAACCGCCCGTGCTGCGTTCTTCAAAATAAGCTAATTCTAATTCCTGCAAATGACTGTAAGCTTCCAGACGCAAATCGTGTTCAATATCCTGAGCCAAATTGCGCCACAAATAATCATAGGCATATTCAAAAACAGATTCCAACGTCCAAACAATCGCGCTCAAAAGAGTGATAATTGCCAGTTGCCAAAAGACATCTTTTATGCCCCATTGAGCGAGGATAGAATCTTGCTGTTTCACCACCACATCAACGGCAATACCGATTAATGCTGGCGGCGCTAAATCAAAGAATTTATTCAGCAGCGAACAGATACTTGCCAGCCAAGCTTTCAGGCGGTAGCGGCGCCCGTATTTCAGCAGCCGCTTGAGGGGATGGACAGGTTTTGATGGATTTGGTGATGCTTGAGAATCATTCATAGGGCATGGGGCATCCGAAATAGGGCCGAGAATTAGAAATTAGTAGGGTGATCGGCGCGCACCTTACCTTTGTTTAATTGTTAATTCTCAAAAGCCCGGTTCCTAGGCTTTAAACGTTAACACTCGCTTCATTTTAGCGACTACACCAACTATTTGCGCCTCAATCTGAACGTGAATTACTGGTTGAATTGGCTGGTAAATTTTGGATCACAAGTTGTAATTCTGTCTCGCTTGTTGAGTCAGCTTCAACTTGTGTTCGAGACTTTGCCAATTTTCGGCTGCGATATCGCTGATAAACTCGTCGAGACTGTCGCGGTAAATAGAGAGCGATCGCAATAATTCCTCTCGATTGTACTTTGCCACCATCACTCCCAGTTCGGGATTGCCACCCCCCACCCGGCTCGTGTCCCGAAAACCCGAACTCGCCAAATGTTGGGCTAAATTAACAATATCCCGATCGCCCTCTCGATCGCACGCAGCAACCAGCGTCGCGCTCGCCATCAGCGGCAAATGAGAAATCCAAGCCACAGCTCGATCGTGCTCTTCCGGTTCACATCGGTAAACTTTAGCACCCAGCAACCGCGCAATTTCCTCAACCTTATCCACAGCAAACGCCGGCGTTTGGGCAGTCGGCGTCACCACATAAGGCCGGCCCACAAACAAATCAGGTACCGCAGCCTCGATTCCGCTTTCAGCAGTCCCCGCCATCGGGTGTCCCCCTACAAAATTCGGCCACAGAGAAGACACAGCCTGCACTATGGGTGTTTTTACGGAACCGACATCGGTTACAATAGTATCAGGGGAAAGATAGGGCACCAAGTCTCGGACGATCGGCTCGATCGACCCCAGTGGCGTGCAAATAAAAACCACATCGGCTGCTGCAATCAGAGACAGGTTTATGCTGGCTTCATTGACAACACCGCGAGCTTGCGCCCGATCGCAAGTCTGCTGCCGACTCGAAACCCCCAAAACATTAAACCCGCGCGATCGCAAATCCAGCCCGATCGAGCCACCAATTAAACCCAGTCCGACAATACCGATATTCATAGCAATAAAATGGGGATATTTGATACGGTGCCGCCCCCATGACAGTCGAGGAACTCCTGAAGAAATATGCCGCCGGAGAAAGAAACTTTGCCGGAATCAACCTGACTGAGGCCAACCTCAGCGGCGTCAACTTGAGCGGAGCCAACCTCAAGGGTGCGAATCTGAGTGTAGCAAACCTGAGCGGAGCCAACCTCAGCAAAACCAACCTCACAGGTGCAAAACTCAACATTGCCAGACTCAGCGGCGCCCATCTAGGCGGCGCCGACCTCACCGACGCCGACCTCAACGTCGCTTACCTAGTGCGAGTTGACCTCAAAAAAGCCATACTCATAGGAGCCAAACTGATCAGAGCCGAGCTCATTCGAGCCGAACTCAGCGGCGCAAACCTCAGCGGTGCAAACCTCAGCGGCGCCACCCTCACCGAAGCCACCCTTCGAGGAGCCAACCTCGCTCAAGCCAACCTTCGAGGCGCTCACCTCAGTGGCGCGTGCTTGACAGAAGCCAACCTCGAACAAGCCAACCTGCAAGGAGCCGACCTCAGCCGAGCCGACCTCAGCGGCGCCGACTTGCGAGGCACAGAACTGAGACAAGCCAACCTAACTCAAGCCGTACTCAGCGGCGCCGACCTCAGCGGCGTCAATTTGCGCTGGGCAATCCTCAGCGGTTGCAATCTCCGCTGGGCCGACCTGAGCGAAGCAAAATTGAGCGGTGCCGACCTCAGCCGAGCCGACCTCTGCCACGCCAACTTGCTCAATGCCAGCTTAGTTCACGCCGACCTGACAAATGCCTATCTGATCCGCGCCGACTGGATTGGAGCCGACTTAACCGGAGCCACCTTAACCGGAGCCAAACTCCACGCAGTTTCGCGACTGGGCATCAAAACCGAAGGCATGACCTGCAAATGGGTCGATCTGAGCCCCAACGGCGACCACAGCCAAATTTACTGGTTGAACTCAGGAGGAACCCACGAATTTTTTCACGAAACCTTGCCCACAGTTCGGATTGTAATTGACTCGCCCTTAGACCAAGGCGCTCATTTTGCGCTAGCAGCAACTTATTACCAAATTGCCCAACAATATCCGAGTTTAAGTCAGCCTCCCACGATCGAAGTCAGCTCCAGGCGCACCGTACTCGCCTTTAAAATGGACAGCGACGATAAATTATTTGCCACCGCTTACGTTGCCATCATTCCTTTTAACGACGCTGCCATAACTCAAAAAAACCTAATAGCTTTGATGAAAATGATTCAATCCCACGATGCAGGCAAACTTAACGTCAAAGAATCTAAACACGTTCAGTTATGTAGCAAAGCTCTCAACCAAGCTATCAGCAAAGTAGACCAAATCAAAATTTCCAGTTCTTTTCCAAAAATCGGCGAAAGCATCAATTTCTTTCAAATTCCCACACAAATGATCTTAATTAATTCCCGCGACCAAAGACTCAGCGTATATCACCACCCAGCCTTCGGCAAGCGCCTGATTAAAAAATACGACCCAAGTAACTCAACCTCTGGCAAGTTAGCCGAGATAGCAAAATTGGCTCAAACTAATATCAGTAGCATTTTGGATTTTATAAAAGGCTTCCACAATATAGATGTTTAAGCATATTGCATCAAGTTACAGAAAATGCTTATTCTAGTTTAAAGGTTGGCACAACAAAGCTTTGTTCTAGCTAACACATCAGGGAAATTCAAAAGCATGGATGCCGAAGAACTCATCACAAAATATGCAGCAGGAGAAAGAGACTTTACTGCAATCCTCCTTTGCGAGGCAAATCTCAGCAGGATCGATCTCAGCGGGGCTAATTTCAGTGAGGCAATCTTAAGCCTCACCAACATGAGTGGCACCAATTTGTCAAACGCCAACATGAGAAAAGCCAAACTCAATGTTGCCAGACTCAGCGGTGCCAATCTGCACAAAGCCAACCTCAGCGGTGCTATCCTCAACGTAGCTAACTTGATTAGAGCCGACCTCAGCGAAGCCCAACTCGTCGAAGCTACACTGATCAGATCCGAACTGATTCGAGCAAACCTCAGTAGTGCCAACTTGACCGGTGCAAATCTCAGCGAAGCAGATTTGAGAGAAGCAACCCTCAGAGAAGCCAATCTAGAGCAAGCCGACCTCAGCGGGGCTCACCTTAGAGGCGCTTCCCTAACAGCGGCCAACTTGGAACGGGCCAACTTGCACAGAGCCGACCTCAGCAGGGCAGACTTGCGAGGAGTCAACCTCTGCAATGCCGAACTCAGACAAGCTAATCTTTCTCAGGCCAACCTCAGCGGCGCTGACTTGCGAGGCGCTAATCTCCGGTGGGCTGACCTCAGCGGGGCGAACCTGACCGGCGCTGACCTCGATGAAGCGAGATTGAGC
The DNA here is from genome assembly GCF_036702395.1 of Microcoleus sp. D3_18_C2. Lineage (NCBI taxonomy): Bacteria > Bacillati > Cyanobacteriota > Cyanophyceae > Oscillatoriales > Microcoleaceae > Microcoleus > Microcoleus sp. D3_18_C2. The sequence goes on from NZ_JAUBTG010000017.1 coordinate 77,972, forward strand.
GGGGCCAACTTGTACGGGGCAAATTTGAGCAATGTCAATCTCTTGAACGCTACTCTGGTACACGCGGATTTGACTCAAGCGAATTTGATTCACGCTGATTGGGTAGGCGCTGATTTGACGGGGGCGGCCCTGACGGGGGCAAAAATTTACGCGGTGTCGAGGTTTGATGTGAAAGCAGATGACATTACCTGCGATTGGGTTGACCTCAGTCCTAACGGCGATCGCAGCCACATTCAGCGCTTTACCCCAGAAGAATCTCAAAGGTTTTTCAATGCTACACCGCCGACAGTTCAAATTATTGTCGATCGACCCCTCGACCCCGATGCTAACTTTGTCCTTGCAGCTACCTACCGCCAAATTGCCCGTCAATACCCTGCTTTGAACCATCCTCCCAGTATCGAAGTTAATTCTCGACGCACAATCATATCATTTAGAATAGAACAAGACGAGCAACTATTTCCCACAGCTTTCGTGGCGATTACTCCCTTTAGTGATGCAGCATTTACTCAGAAAAATTTAATGACTCTGATCAAAATGATTCAACCCCAAAGTGGTAATAACCTGGGTGTCAGAGTCTCAAATATGGTAGTGCAATTAAACGTTGCCCTGACCCAAACAATGAGAAAAATAGGGGAAATGAAAATTCAGCCGATTCGCCTCGATCGCGAACCGATGTCAAGTTTTTTCCAATCGCCTACCCAAACTGTACTGGCCAACTCCAGCGCCGAAAGTTTGATGATTCACTATCACCCAGATTTTGGCAGAAACTTGACCAATTTGCCTGGAGTCAACAAAACCTCTATCAGTCCTGCAATTAAAGCCCAAAGATTTACCACCCCGCCGCTAAATACTGTCATTGAGTTTGTCAAAAGCTTTTATCAGCTCGGTGAGTAAATACTATAAATGAATTTGATATTATTTCTATTTATGCCATAAAAAAGTTAGCCGATTGCCATTTCATTCAGGTAAAAAAAATGGAAGCTGAAGAACTGCTCAAACGATTTGCAATCGTCAAAAGATACACAGAAGGTGACAGAGATTTCACAGGAATCAACCTGAATGAAGCTAATCTCAGCCGCATCAACCTCAGCCAATCAATTTTAAGGCGGGCTAGCTTATTTGTCACCAACCTCAGCGGCGCTAATTTGAGCGACGCTAACTTGAGCGAAGCTAACCTGAATGTGGCTAGACTCAGCAGTACCAACCTGTCGCGGGCAATCTTAAACGGGGCGACTCTCAACGTAGCAAACTTAGTCAGAGCCGATTTAAGTGCAGCTCAATTAATCCGAGCATCCCTGATTAGAAGCGAATTAGTCCGCTGCGAACTCAGCAAAACTAACTTCAGCGGTGCAAACCTGACTGAAGCAGATTTAAGAGAAGTAAAACTGACGGAAGCTAACCTGTGCGGTGCTAATCTTTCCGGTGCAAATCTCAGAGGTGCTTCGGCTGCTTCAGCTAACTTTCAAGAAGCTAACTTACACGGCGCAGATTTGACGAAAGCAGAACTTAGCGGCGTCAATTTGATCAATGCTGATATGAGACAAGCTTCTTTGCAACAGGTGAATCTCAGCAGTGCCAATTTGAGCGGAGCTAACCTCAAATGGGCTGATTTGACGGGAGCAAACCTCAACGGCGCGGATCTGAGCTTTGCTAAATTAAGCGGAGCTAACCTTAACGGAGCAGATTTAAGAAATACTAATTTAGCAAGTGCTAGTTTCGTTCACGCTGATTTGACAGAAACAAATTTGATTAAGGCAGATTGGGTAGGCGCTGATTTGAGGGGAGCAACTTTAACAGGAGCAAAACTGTATTTGGTTCCTCGATGTGGCATCATCGCAGATGATATTACTTGCCAGTGGGTTGACCTCAGCCCCGCAGGCGATCGCACTCAGATTCAACAATTTAATTCGCCGTCAGAATCGATAAAATTTTTAAGTCACACGCCTGGGTTAGTGCAAATTGTGGTTGACGCACTTTTAGACTACTCAGCAAACAGCACTTTAGCCACAGCTTACAGCGAAATAGCTCAGCATTACCGAGCAATGAATTTTCCTCCTAATATTGAAGTCGGCTACCGCCGCACAACTCTAACTTTTAGATTTGAGAGCGATGAGCATTTATTGCCAGCAGCTTTTTTAGCGATTCTTCCTTTTAAGGATGCTGTACAAACTCAGAGAAATATTATGATAATCGGCAAAAATATCGAAAATCAAAATTTGGAGGAAAAACGAATAGTGCAGTTGCGTAAAGCATTGAGTACAGCTACAAATAAATTAAATGATTTAATAAATTTGGTCTCTAATATATCACGGGTTAGTCAGCCAACAAAGTTTTTTGAGTCACCTACCCAAACTATTTTAATTAGTTCGGGACAGGAGAGTTTGATGGTGAATTCTCACGGGAATTTTGGGAAGGGAGGTGCAACTCATCAGGAGAGTAAATTCTGTTTGCCTCTCGGTCAAAAAGTAGTTGATTTTCTGGCCAGTTTTGATTATGTTGATTGAGGAATGTTAACAGTACAATCGATTGATTGAGGTAGAAGTCCACAATTCGCTACTCCGCTTCCTGCGATCGAACTCCGAGCCGCACTGGCCCCACCATTTAACGATGGCGCGGCTCGTGGCGCGGGCTTTGCGCTTGGGGCGCAGCGCTCTGATCCAAACGGGGCTTCCCGCTGGAGCTTACCGACAGCGGTATCGAGTCAGCTATTTGATGCCGATTTTGATGTGGCAGGAGCCTGTAATTTTAGTGGCGCCGACACGGGTGATCGAGCATTTGAGAGCAGTGGAAATTCCGCGTTTGCAAGAGTGGCTGCAAACAGAGGGGTCGATCGAGACTTATTCGGATAATGCCACGGGACGAGGATTGATGCTAGCAGATCCGCAGTCTTGGCTGGCGGCTCGCTTGGCGGCAAATTCGGAACTTCACAGGAATATTCCGACAATTATCGACGGTGTGGATGACTTGGAAGTTTGGACGCGCCAGCAATTGACGGCGTGTTTGCAACCTGCTGACTGGAATGATTTAATGCAATCTCAGCCTTTGGAAGCCGATGCAATCCTCCAAGGGCGGGTACTGCTAACGCGGGCTTTCTTTCAGCATCCGGCGAAACCAGAGGAGTGCTATTTGCTGGAAACCGCAGAGCAAAATATTTTGGAGGGGCTGTTTGAAAGTATCGAGCCGAATTCGCTGATTCCGGCTGCTTGGAGCAATTTTTGGCAGCGGTGGGAAGCAAACGGAACACTGCGGTGGGCGGAAATTAATCGGGAGGCTGGGTCATTTTCTCTGTTCTGCGCGCCGATTCAGGTGGCTGAGGTTTTGAGCAAAATTTGGGATTGTCAGCCTGTGGTGTTGATTGGGGGGGCGGTGGATGTGGAACCGAAGGCTCCTATCTTCCGGCAAATGCTGGGACTCCCAGAATTGACGAGCGTTAAGTTTTCGCCCGATCGACAAAGCGAATTAATTCAACTGTACATTCCCAACTGGCTGCCGCTGCCGAATACGCCGGAATTTCAGGGAGTTTTAATGGAAGAAATTCGGACTTTGCTGTTGATGAGCGCCTCGGTGGCGGGTTTAACGGTGCTGATTGTGGGTGATGTACCGCTGAAGGCTAGGCTGGCGGCGATTTTGGCTTCTGAGTTCGGTTCTCGCGTGCAGGTAGAAAAGACTGATGTGGGCGAGAATGCGATTTTGGTGACGGGGTGGGAGTTTTGGCGGGAACATCAGGGGGAATTGAGGGCGCCTCACTTGCTGGCGATCGCAACTTTGCCGCTACCTTCTTTGGAGAATCCTTTGGTGACGGCGCGTGTGGCTTATTATAAGGAACGGCGCAAGGATTGGTTTCGGTTGTATTTGCTGCCGGCGGCGCTGAATGAGTTGCAACGGGCGATCGCGCCTGTGCGAGAACGTCAAGGGGTGGTGGCGATTTTCGACAGCAGGGTGATTCACCGCAGTTATGGAAAGCAGGTTTTAGCGGCTTTGAGTCCTTTTGCGAGGATTGATTATTTGGATACGACGTGGCTGACCCAGGCTTGAGATGACCTGTTGGCGTATAATTTGTTTAGGTATCCAGTTGAAATCTAATTTAGTAGACAAAGATTATGGGTGAAGCTAAGCGTCGCAAAGAGTCGATCGGCGACGAATACGGTAAAGAAGAGCGCATCCTTCCCTGGCTGCCAATCACGAAAACCCAAAGCGAAGATTTTGTGAAGTGGACAAGTCGCGGAAGCTGGATGGGGATTAGTCTTTTGGTTGTTTGGTGGATTGTAGTGCGGTTTGTCGGCCCCTCGGCGGGTTGGTGGCAGGTTAACTGATGCCAGACTCGACAAATGCCTGTATTCTTGGCATTGTGTCGAGTTTAACTCGGAAACCAGCGGCTGAATTTTTAGGAAAAATTTAGTTGCGAAGTTCGACTTGGTATGGTATGGTAATTATCTGCGGGCAATTAGCACAGTGGTAGCGCACTTCCTTCACACGGAAGGGGTCACTGGTTCAAATCCAGTATTGCCCATTCAAAATTGATGGGGACTCATTTTGAGCGATCGGAGAGATAGAGGTAACTTTATGATCCAAATAATTCTGAACTCCGAACAAGAAAAGTTACTGCAACAACAGTTAGAGACAGGGAAATATACAACCCCCGATCAGGTAATTACTGATGCTTTAAAAGCTTTGTCAGAAAAACAGCATCTTAATCAACCTCGGCAAGTAGTAACGATTCTTTCAGGAAAACCTGCACAAGAGTTACTAGCAGAAAAAATTAAAATCAGCCGGGAAGTTAAGAAGAGTTATCAGCCCGATCCGCAGCGACAAGCTTTAGCTGAAGATTTTAGCAACTTATGTGAAGAAACCCAGGCTTTACACGCGGATCGTCCTTTAACTGATGAAGAAATTGCCCAAGAAATTGCAGCTTATCGGAGAGGAGAATTAGAAACAAACTGGAAATAAAGAGTAATTGACGTTTAGTTTAAGCTTCAACATATTCGCAAATAGAGACTGGTTCGGGAATAGGAAAAGCATCCTCTTGTAGTCCTTCAAGATGAAATGCGATCGCCTCTTTAATTAAATGCCTCACATCTTCTAAACTTTCAGCCACAGCTACACATCCAGGTAAATCGGGAACATACGCACCGTAGCTAGTTTGACCTTTTTCAATTACAACAGCATAACGCATTAATCTTCCTCCTCTAGTTGAGATTGCCGCCAAACACTTTTAAGCGTACCAATTGGCATATCAATGCCTAAATTACCTGACACCGTGACAGTCCCCGCCTTTTCTGGGTGTTTAAATTGACGATGACTGCCCTTTGTTCTAGCTAAATACCAACCATCATCTTCTAACATTTTAATAACTTCTCTAACTTTCATTATTCATTTATCTATAAAACTCATCAACTCCCGCACTTATATCTTCATAATACGATCTAACTTCAGCAACCTCTCCATTGTAACCGGCGCGACTGATAAAAAACCTCATCCTGCTCAATCTGAAGACAATGTTTAACAAGGCCCAAACTGCCGTAGCACGGGCGAGGACTCCCAGCGATCGCCCAAAACTTCCCTTATATACTACACCTATGCTACACTAACATTGTAGCTCGTGCTCCCGCAGGAGGTTCCCTCATGGCAAATGCCAATCTTCCTCAAAATTTCAACTTAATCCTACCCGCAGGAACCCAAATTGTCACCAGAATTGAGGTCAAAAACCCCGCCAGTGACCAATCTTGGAAACCGGGATTAGTAGGCGTCATCGTTCAATCGCCTACGGACAATTCCCACGCATATTTAGTCAAACTCCCAGACGGAACACAAGTTAGTCTGCGCCGGCACGAACTCAGTATCCGCAAGCAGTTTCAGAGCGAAGGATTGCAGTCAGGAGGAGATTTTCTTGCAGAATACAACCTCTATGATTCTGTAATTTACCGCTGCATTCTTGGTTCGAGAGCTTATGGGCTTGATAACGAGCAATCCGATACAGACAGACGCGGGATTTACCTGCCGCCGGCAATACTTCATTGGTCGCTTTACGGCATTCCAGAACAATTGGAAAATAAGCAAAATCAGGAATGCTATTGGGAACTGCAAAAGTTTCTAGTTTTGGCACTAAAAGCTAATCCAAATGTGCTAGAATGTTTGTACACGCCTTTAGTAGAAACAGTTTCTCCTGTAGCACAAGAATTGCTGGAAATTCGGGAAATGTTTCTTTCTCAATTGGTTTATCAAACTTACAATAGCTACGTTTTGTCTCAATTTAAAAAAATGGAGCAAGACCTCCGCAATACCGGGGAAATTCGTTGGAAGCACGCGATGCACTTAATTCGCTTGTTGCTGTCAGGAATTACGGTGCTTAAGGAGGGGTTTGTGCCCGTTCGCGTGCAGGATTATCGATCGCAACTTTTATCTATCCGCAACCAAGAAATATCCTGGGATGAGGTGAATCGCTGGCGGTTGAGTTTGCACGGTGAGTTCGATCGCGCTTTTGCTGCAACTTCCTTACCGGAACGTCCTAATTACGAGAAAGCGAACCTGTTTTTGATTAAATCTCGCAGAGGTGCGATCGGCTAAAAGGGGCGCGTTTACGAGATAATTAATTTGATACATATATGGTTGGTAAAACCCGCCCCTAGAGGTATTTGCGATTGTTTAACCGGAATTGAAATTAGCATTGATAAAATGTTGAAAAAATGACAGAATACATCTCTAATCTCGCCTCAATTATCTCCGTTCAGCCTTATCCGCTGCTGTTTGCGACTGTCAGCGGTTCGCACTTATACGGCTTTCCTTCTGCAGATTCTGACTTTGATTTGCGAGGAGTCCATATTTTGCCGTTACCAGAAGTAATTGGACTGATTTCGGGACAAGAAACAATAGAAGTTTCTGAGGTTCGGGAGGGAATGCAACTCGATTTAGTAACTCACGACATCAAGAAATTTTTTGAGTTGCTGTTGAAGCGCAACGGCTACGTGCTAGAACAACTGTATTCGCCGCTGATAGTTTACAGTACAAAGGAACACGAGGAATTAAAGGCTATTGCCTCTGGCTGCATAACCAAGCACCACAGCCATCACTATCTCGGTTTTGCTAAAACTCAATGGAAATTGTTTGAAAAAGAACGCCCGCGTCGGGTTAAGCCGCTGCTGTACGTTTACCGGGTGTTGCTGGCGGGGATTCACTTGATGCAAACGGGGGAAGTCGAGGCGAATTTGGTGAAACTTAATGATAAGTTCCAGTTGTCGTATATTCCTGATTTGATCGATCGCAAACTGGCTGGGGAGGAAAAATCTGTGCTGGAAGATACAGATATAGAATTTTATCAGCAAGAGCGCGATCGGCTACTTAATATATTAGAAGATGCAAGTTTTACAAGTCATTTGCCGTCAAATCCTAATGCAAAGGTTGCTCTTAACGATTTTTTGGTAAAGGTGAGGATGTCATCTGTGAACTAAGCTGTTCCACGTTTAATTAGTCTTTAGTGTAGCAAGCACCCTATATATTAGTCGTTTTGTGCGCCGAAGAGCACAGAACCTCTAGTCCAGTACACATCAGTACCAAATAAACCGGGTTTTTCATCCTGCTCATATCAAATCCGTTAGCATCGGAATAGTACATTCGACTTCACTGTTCACGGCGTTAACTGTTCATTGTTCACGGCGTCAACAGTCAACAGTCAACATCATGTATGAATGTTACCGGAAATGATATCAAAGGCCATAATGCAGTATTTTCGTGTCCATTAAACCCGGTTTTAAGTGATTCACCTTAATAGATTTGTGTTGGCTGTTGCGTTAAGGGCAGGTATGCCGGTATTTTGATGGTCGGTAACTGGTGAGTTTTTTCCTGGTATGTAAAAATTCCAACTTACGCCGCCTACATATGTCTTGATATATGAAGTCAAGGCGTGGATAAATATAACGATTGCTACCATTTCTAATGACTCTTCAATCGTCGTTGCTATCACGTAGGATATATCCCCCGGTCCCGCTGTATAAACTATGTATCCCGCTAGCATTTCCACTCCGATGGCTCCTCCAATATAAATAGCGGCGGCTGCAACAAACAATTTTCTCATTGAAACAGGAAGGTGCAACACGAACTTACTGTAGGAAAAAAGAAATATCGCTACTAGAAAACCGATCGGCACAATCCAAGTAAAGTAAAGAAATCCTGTGGCATTTAGCAGGTTTCGCATCGGGTAAACCAGCTTTTCGTGCAATTGACCAATTTCGTCTAAAGATAAAAATAGAAATATGAAGGATAAAATTTTCCAGTGATTCTTATAGCGATCGCTATCCAAATTTTTCGCATAGGCGATCGAACCCAGCAAGAGAGAACTAAACAGCAATGTCAAAAATGAGTAGAAGGTTGGAATGTTCCCCTCGTAATCAACGTTGAATCCATTTGCTAAGAAGTCTCTAGACGGGTAATCCGGCAAGAAGTACATAGTCATCTGACTTAAGAAAGATAGTACAACTAGACAGGCGACCACTCGAAGCAGCAACTGGGTTACAGATCCTGGAGTTAGAGGAATTTGGAATTTCATGTTTTCTTAACCGTTCTCTTAAGCTTTGTTTAAGGGAATCTTATCAAACGAAAAAAAAAATTCGGTCTACCCAAAGACAGAGAAGACTCCTAGTCGTGAAGGGTCTTTTTTTGTAACCGTAAAATTATCTTAAGATTAAGAAGTTTAGCAGACATCGATCGCCCTTAATTTTCTTGTGGCTATATAAAAACCTTTTTGTTTCCTGAGATTTAAATTAGAGATAACCCAAAATGAAGCTGAAATCCTTACTACGGTTGAGTCGATATCTAAATTCGATCTATATCTGCCAAAAAAACTCGGCTTCAGGAAGCCGAGATCCCTCAGTACCGAGGATTTCTGTAATCAAAGGCGATCGCATCTCAATCGAGAGTGACAACTATGAGATGAAATAAGAGGTCGATCGAGTGATTTGCCGCCATTTGTTAACCTAGACTTTCCCCACCGAGAGCAAAATATTTCCTTGTCAAAGTCAATTAGCTTTCAGTCAATTGCTGATTTCCGAAGCTTTTGCTGCTTTACTTATTTTTCGTACCTGCGCGGCGTGTAAACCCAAACATCTCCATATTTGCGGGGAATAATCCGAGTCTGACTGGAACCGACAATCACTAAAGTTCTCATGTCAGCGTCTTGGGGCTGGAATTCGCCGAGGGTGCAAACCCGCACAGATTGACCGGGCCGGCCGAGGTTTCGCCCTAGTACGACGGGGGTTTTAGCATCGCGACTTTGCAACAAAATCTCGATCGCCCTTGCGAGTTGCCAAATCCGCTGTTTCGAGATGGGATTGTAAAATGCGATCGCGAAATCTGCGATCGCAGCAGCAGAAATCCGCTGTTCAATGACCTCCCAAGGCTTGAGAATATCCGAAAGCGAAATCACGCAAAAATCGTGTCCGAGGGGTGCTCCGATCGCAGCAGCGGCCGCCTGCATGGCTGAAATGCCCGGTGCCACCCGAATATCGATGCCTTGCCATTCGGGTTTGGCATCAAAGTCGATCGCCTCAAACACCGCTGCAGCCATCGCAAAAATACCCGGATCTCCCGACGAAACGACGGCGACAGATTTGCCGGATGCTGCTAAATCTAGGGCAAAACGGGCGCGATCGATCTCTTCGCGGTTGTCGGAATCGTGCCGATTTTGCCCTTCCCGCAAGGTTCCAGCTAAATCGAGATAGAACTTGTAACCCACCCAATCCGTGGCTTCGCGCAGAATTTCCTTAACTTCCGGCGACATCCAGGGCGCGCCGCCAGGGCCGGTACCGACGATCGCCAGTTTGCCGCGGCTAATGCCGATCGCCCTAGCATCAAAGGGTTCGGCGGCCAGGGCGATCGCGCAATTCAGGGCTAAAGTGCGATCGCATTCGATTAAGTGACTGTTTGCACCGGCTGCTGTCAGGGCAATTTGTGCGGCCTTATTTTCGATGAATTCAATTGAGTCTAATTCGACAAGTTCGGATAGATTGAAAAAGCGGACGGGGACTTTAAAATATTGTGAAACTGCTTCAAGTGCCGGATTTCCCATCTCATCTTTTAATGCAAAAAATCCCGCAACGGAAGCTGGGGCCAAACCTGCATTTTCCAAGACTTGCTGGACAAATGAAACCGCTATTTCTGGCTCAATATTCGATAGCTTTGTGAGTGCAACTGCTGCAATTTGCGGATGGTAAACTAAACAATCGGGCGTTGGCGCAATTGCTTTTTCGGTGACGCGGATCGTCAATTTTGCGTCGGGGGCGATCCTCTTCGTTGGCGTAGCCCCCGTAGGGGCGGGCTTCGCTAACGGCAAATTGCTCTCAGAAAGCCAGCTTGCAGCCCCTTCTAGGCGTACTTTTGCCCCGGCGAGCAAATTTGAAATAAAAGTCTTCGCGTCCTCTGGATTCGCTAAAGAATAGCCTTGGGGAGGACTCAGCAGCGCGGTGCGAAATCGAATATCTCCGGTGGTGGTAATTGCAGGTTGTACGCCCAGGGCGGCTGCAATCTCTCTGGCCAAATCATTAACGCCGTGCAAACCGCCCAGCAGCGGTACGACGGCGCTTCCGTCTTCTGCGACGGCTAAAACTGGCGGTTCGGCGCGTTTGTCTGACAGCAGCGGGGCGAGGGTGCGGATGATTATTCCGGCGGCGCAGATGGCGATGATTGGGGTTTCTGTTGCGAATAATTCCCGCAATGTTTCGCCGAAGTTGCTAAAGTTGATGTCTGTGTTGGAAGTGCGATCGATTAAACCGTAAATCTGGGAACCGGGGAAATGTGCGGAGATTTTTTTGGCGATCGGCAGGCTGTTTTGACCTAAGATAACTATTGCGGGAGGAACTCGAACCATTTTAGATTTTAGATTTTAGATTTTAGATTTTATGAGAGTTGCGACGGAAATTAGGAATTGATAATTGATAATTGGTAATGTAGGGGCGGGTTCGCCAAGGTCTGCAATACAACACCAGAAATCTACTAAACCCGCCCCACCCCCACCGAGGATGCTATCTAATATAATATAACCTAATTAAAACAGGCTACAATCAATAAATATTTCGAGGTTTGGCTGTGAAACGCATTGTCTTAATTGCAGGGTTTGAATCTTTTAATGCTGATTTGTACCGCAAAGCTGCCGAGTTGGCTGTTTCTGGCTGTCAGGGATTGGAAGTACGGGTTTTTAGCGATCGCGCCCTCGCAGACGAACCTGACGCTGTAGCAGCCGCCCTCTCGAATGCTGATGTATTTTTCGGGAGTTTGCTGTTTGATTACGATGCGGTAATATGGCTGCGGGAAAGGGTACAAAATATTCCGATTCGCCTGGTTTTTGAGTCGGCTTTGGAATTGATGAGTCTTACTCAAATCGGCGCTTTTAAAATTGGCGACAAACCGAAGGGAATGCCGAAGCCGGTTAAGTTTATTCTGGATAAGTTCAGCAATGGGCGAGAAGAAGATAAGCTGGCTGGTTATATCAGCTTTTTGAAGGTGGGGCCGAAGTTATTAAAATATGTGCCGGTGCAAAAAGTGCAAGATTTGCGAAACTGGCTGATTATTTATGGTTACTGGAATGCGGGCGGTGCGGATAATGTTGTCTCGATGTTTTGGATTATTGCCGAAAAATATTTGGGGCTGAAAGTTGCAGAAATTCCGCCGCCTGTGGAAACTCCCAATATGGGTTTATTGCATCCTGATTATAATGGTTATTTTGAATCGCCTCGGCAATATTTGGATTGGTATCTCGGTAATCAAATGAGTAGAAGCGGGCAAGATGCCCGTTCCACAAAAGAGGCTAGACATCTTGATAGAAAGGGTTATAACGGGCAAGATGCCCGTTCCACAAAATTTGAGACTAATTTGTCTGAAAATTTAGATCGGGTTTCTAACGGGCAAGATGCCCGTTCCACAAAATTTGAGACCAATTGGTCTCAAAATTCAGACAGAGGAAAATCCCCTGTTGTGGGCATCTTGCTTTACCGCAAACACGTTATCACCAAGCAGCCTTATATTCCTCAATTGATTCGCTATTTTGAAGATGCGGGAATTGTGCCTTTGCCGATTTTTATCAATGGCGTTGAAGGCCATGTGGCGGTGCGGGATTGGATGACTACTGCTGATGAAACTGCGCGCCGAAAACAAGGCAATATTGAAACTCTTTCGCTTTCTAAAGATGCTGTGGAAGTTGATGCGATTGTTTCTACTATTGGCTTTCCTTTGGTTGGCGGGCCTGCTGGTTCGATGGAGGGTGGAAGGCAGGTGGAAGTTGCTAAGCGTATTTTAACTGCTAAAAATGTACCTTATTTTGTGTCCGCACCTCTGCTGATTCAGGATATCCATTCTTGGACTCGTCAGGGGATTGGAGGTTTGCAAAGTGTGGTATTGTATGCTTTGCCTGAGTTGGATGGTGCGATCGATCCTGTTCCCCTGGGCGGTTTGGTGGGTGAGGATATTTATCTGGTTCCCGATCGGGCGAAACGCCTGACAAGTAGAATTAACAATTGGGTGAAACTACGTCAAACTCCGCCATCTGAAAGGAAAATTGCGATTATTCTCTACGGGTTTCCTCCCGGTTACGGGGCGGCGGGTACGGCTGCTTTATTAAATGTACCGAAATCGCTGCTAAATTTCCTGCACAAACTTCAAGCAGCAGGTTATACAGTTGGAGAAATTCCGGCTGACGGTGAGGAGTTAATTCGCAGGGTGAAAGAAGCGGATGAAGCTACTTGTGAGGGGCAAGATGCCCGTACCACAAAAGAGACTGTTAATGTCAAAACTTTAGAAAAATGGCTGGGCTATCTGTTAACAAGTCGTATCGAAAAACAGTGGAAATCTTTAACGGGTACTGGAATTAAGACAGACGGCGACGAGTTCCAAATCGGTGGCATTCAACTGGGCAATGTTTGGATAGGTTTGCAGCCGCCGCTGGGAATTTCGGGCGATCCGATGCGCTTAATGTTCGATCGCGATTTGACGCCTCACCCTCAATATGCTGCTTTTTACAAGTGGCTGCAAAATGATTTGCAAGCTGATGCTGTGGTTCACTTCGGAATGCACGGCACTGTTGAATGGTTGCCGGGATCTCCTCTGGGAAATACTGGCTATTCTTGGTCGGATATTCTGTTGGGAAGTTTGCCGAATCTTTATATCTATGCTGCCAACAATCCCTCGGAATCGATGTTGGCAAAACGGCGCGGTTACGGTGTTTTGATTTCTCACAACGTGCCGCCCTACGGCCGCGCGGGATTGTACAAGGAATTGATGGCTTTGCGGGATTTGATTGCGGAATATCGGGAAGATACGGCTAAGAATTATGTGCTGAAAGAGGCTATTTGTAAGAAAATTTTAGATAGCGGTTTGGAGGCTGATTGTCCGTTTGAGGATGCTCGAAAATTGGGGATTGCTTTTAGTTTTGAGAATGTGGGAATGTTCAGTGCTGATGCTTTTAACCGCTATTTGGTGAAGCTTTACGAGTATTTGCAGGTGGTGGAATCTCGCTTGTTTTCTTCGGGTTTGCACGTTCTTGGGGAACCGCCTAATTCTGAGGAAATGACCTCTTATCTTGAGGCTTATTTTGGGGAGAGGTTATCACAGGAACAGGTGCAAAAACTGGTTTTTGAAGAAAATGAACCGCAGAGGCGCAGAGGGCGCAGAGAGGAAGAGAAAGAGGGGTTGGGTGGGGTTTTTGAGGAGGGTTTGTTGGTGCGTGATTTGTTGTTGCAAACGACGGATGAGTTGACTAATCTTTTGCGGGGTTTGAATGGGGAATATATTCTGCCTGCACCGGGTGGGGATTTGTTGCGGGATGGGGCTGGGGTGTTGCCAACTGGCAGGAATATTCATGCTTTAGACCCTTATCGGATGCCTTCTCCTGCTGCTTATGAAAGGGGGCGCGAAATTGCTCGGAAAATTATCGACAAGCACCTTGAGGAACAGGGGAATTATCCTGAGACTGTGGCGGTGATGTTGTGGGGTTTGGATGCGATTAAAACGCGGGGCGAATCTATTGGAATTATGCTGGAATTGGTGGGGGCTGAACCTCTAAAAGAAGGTACTGGCCGCATTGTTCGCTATGAATTAAAACCGTTAGCTGAGGTCGGTCATCCCCGGATTGATGTGTTGGGAAATCTTTCGGGGATTTTCCGTGATAGCTTTGTGAATATTATTGAATTGTTGGATGATTTGTTCGTGCGGGCGGCGGATGCTGATGAACCGGAATCGGAGAATTTTATTCGCAAACACGCTTTGATTTTGCAGGCAAAAGGTGTGCAGAATTATTCGGCAAGGTTGTTTTCTAATCCGGCTGGGGATTTTGGTTCTTTGGTTAACGATAGGGTTGTTGATGGTAGTTGGGAATCGGGGGATGAGTTGGGGAAAACTTGGGAAAGTCGCAATGTTTTTAGTTACGGGAGGAAGGATAAGGGGGAAGCGAGGCCGGAGGTTTTGACTCAGTTGTTGCAAGGGTGCGATCGCATAATTCAAGAAATTGATTCTGTGGAATACGGTTTGACTGATATTCAAGAGTATTATGCGAATACTGGCGGCTTGAAGAAAGCCGCAGAAAAGCAACGCGGCAAAAAAGTCAATACCAGTTTTGTAGAAAGTTTTTCTCAGGATACAACTCCGCGCAATTTAGAAGATTTGCTGCGTTTGGAATATCGAACTAAGTTGCTAAATCCTAAGTGGGCTAACGCGATGGTCAATCAAGGTTCGGGCGGCGCTTATGAAATTTCGCAGCGGATGACGGCGTTAATTGGTTGGGGCGGAACGGCTGATTTTACTGATAGTTGGGTGTACGAACAAGCTGCGGATACTTATGCTTTAGATCAGGAAATGGCGCAGAAGTTGCGGGAGGCTAATCCTGAAGCTTTTCGCAATATTGTAGGGCGAATGTTGGAGGCTAACGGACGTGGTTTTTGGCAGCCGAATGCGGATAAATTACAGCAGTTGCGCGAGTTGTACGAGTTAACTGATGAGAAGATTGAAGGGGTGACAGTGTAGTTTTTTTAGTCTAAATATTTAGGGGCGGGCTAGAAGCCCAACCCCTACTCCCCACAATAGTTTCAAAATTTGTCAGGTGCAAGTTAGAGGCGCGGCTATTAAATACCCCGATCGCCCTGCGGTTTTGCTACAGGAACTGACGGTTTCTTGTTGGGAGAATTAAAAGCTCGATCGACCATATCTCCAAAGGGAACAAACTGCGGTGCAGCCGATGGAGCTCCGGTTCTGAACACTGCCACGGGCCCGCTGCCGTCTTGGGCAAAATTAATCAATTTCGTTAAAGCATCACCGGGATTTTTAGCATTGCGCTTGTCTAGGGTGAAAAGCAGATTTTGAGAGTTGCAGCGCCCCCGTCCGTTCACGTAACAAACTACTGGCAAGTTATTAACAATTCCTGTTGTTAACTGCAAGTTGCTCAATCTGCCGCCATTCTGGGCAACAGCTTTGGTCAATCTATTGGAAACAATTTGACAGCGCTGCCAAGGTGTATATTCCCGGCCGAACTCGGTAGATTTCCACAGAATCATTGGATCTGTCGTGACATTTCCCCGGCGCGCAATTGTGACAAAATTCCGACCGGAAGTAACGCACTGAAATGTTGTTCTAGTGCTATTCCAAGAGTTGCTGGCTGGATCTGCTTGCACTTGGCTTGCAAAGGCGACAGTACCGACGAAAACTAAAGCGGATGCTAATAAGGGTGCAGTCAATTTCATAATAACTCCTGCCGCTAAGGCAGCTAAATTTATGTAGGAAGTCATAGTTGTAGGGACAGGGCAGTGTCTATTGGTGTCAACTTAAGGTTAAACCGGTAGTCCGCCAGGGAATGAATTCCCTGCCTCAAAGCTAAAGTCCTCTAAAGAGGACTGAGAAAAAGACTGTTAAACTCATTAGTCCTCATAGCGAGGACTTTCGCTATTAGGCAGGGGTTTTAACCCCTGCCGGACTAGGGGTTTAACCTTAAGTTGTGACTAATAGGCAGTGTCCTGTCCCTACCTATTCAAATTCCGCTGGTTGGCTGTCGCACCCGGATATTTTTCAAATATTAAATCAGGTTAGTTGCACCTCATGTCTGTAGGTACATGGCAGTGTGGTGTGTTTATTTCAACACTTGGGAACGCGGCTTTAGAAACACGGCACAGCTTTTTCTTTGTTTCCAACACTTCGAGACTGTGGCACAAGTATCCTAGATAGTGTTTTTAGCTACATTCTGCAAAGCCACGACAGTCAACAATGGTAAGTAAAATTACAAAGGACAGCTCCGAAATTGGCTGGCAAATAACTTTTTATGAAACCTCGAATCATTGTTTGCGGGTTGGGGCACACGGGCCACAAGATTTTTTGTTTGTTGAGACAGCAAGGAGCGATTGTGGTTGGTATTAGCGATCGCCCAATTCGCGGCGAAACTTCTGATGTGGTTGTCGGTAATTTGCAAGCAGCTTCTACCTTGTTGACGGCAGGCATTCAAAACGCTCACACTTTAGTAATTGCAGGAGACGATGATGCTGTGAATTTGGCAATTTTGATGCAAGCGAGGATTCTCAATCCTCAGATTCGCATTATCAACAGATTGTTCAATACTAGCTTGGGCGACAGGATTGACCACACTTTGCCCGATCACGCTTCCATGAGCGTTTCATCATTGGCTGCTCCGGTTTTTGCCTTTGCGGCTCTCGGCAATCAGGCGATCGGACAGTTGCGTTTGTTCGATCGCACTTGGCCGATTCACGAAGAATATATCGATGAAACACATCCTTGGAAAAATCGCAAACTCAGCGATTTGTGGGACGATCGATCGCGAATGTTGATTTATTATCTCCCGGCTGCTAACAAAACTGATTTAGTATCGGCGGTGCTTGCCGATCGGCAGTGTCAGCAGGGCGATCGGCTAATTGTTGCAACTCAGCCGACTCTCCACAGCCCCCAAAAAACTTTAACTCAAAAACTGCTCAAAACATTAACTAGGCTGCACAGATTTCAGCAGCACAGCCAAGCAGCAGTAATTGTTGTACTGACGCTGCTGGCCATGATTGCCGTTGCTACTGCCACCTATATTTGTGTTGACGAGCATATCTCAATTGTCGATTCTCTCTATTTTTCAGTAGGGATGATTACCGGAGCCGGAGGCCATGAAAAAGTAGCCGAACAAGCTCCCGAAAGCATTAAACTATTTACAATTGTCATGATGTTAGTTGGAGCCGGCATCATCGGCATCTGCTACGCACTGCTCAACGATTATGTATTGGGAACTCGCTTTACCGAATATTGGGATGTGGCGCGAGTGCCGCAGCGCCATCATTACATTATCTGCGGGCTCGGA
The DNA here is from genome assembly GCF_036702395.1 of Microcoleus sp. D3_18_C2. Lineage (NCBI taxonomy): Bacteria > Bacillati > Cyanobacteriota > Cyanophyceae > Oscillatoriales > Microcoleaceae > Microcoleus > Microcoleus sp. D3_18_C2. The sequence goes on from NZ_JAUBTG010000017.1 coordinate 95,286, forward strand.
GGAATAGGTATCCAAATTGCTAAAGAACTGCACACTAACGGTTACGATATTGTGGCGAGCGAGCAAGATCCAAACTGCCGATTTCTGAGCACGGCTCGCTCAATGAAAATTCCGGTCATTCAGGGAAGTGCCAGTTTGCCCGCAACTTTGGAAGCTGCTAATGTTAAGCAAGCGGCAGCACTTTTGGCTGTTACTAGCAGCGATATGTCTAATGTCGAAATTGCATTGAGCGCTAAAGGATTGGCACCAAAACTATCAGTTATTGTCCGCAATCAAGACCCACATTTTGCTTTGATGGTGCAGCAAGTTTTTGAGTTTGAAGGAGTTTTGAACCCGACGGAATTGGCTGCTCCTGCTTTCGCGGCGGCGGCAATTGGAGGCAGAATTTTGGGTAACGGAATGACTGCTGACAGTCTCTGGGTTTGCTTGGCCACCTTGATTACGCCAAACCATCCTTTCTGTGGCCACCGTATTCAAGATGCTGCTAAGTCTGCTGATTTTGTGCCTCTTTATGTGGAAACTAAGTGTCAAACTCTCCACGGCTGGGATTTACTAAATTGTTGTCTGAGTACGGGGGATGTTTTGTATCTGACGATGCCGGCGAATCGGTTGGATCAACTGTGGAGAACGACCTCTGAACTAATTAAAACTTAATGGTTTTACGCGGGAATTTATATTGCCGATCGCTCAATTGCAACTACAAACCTGATAAAATGAGCCGTGTCTAGTAAATAAGACTTACGGCTAATCCTCAGAAATCCGGTTTCTTAGGGCAAGTTCTAGTATAAATAACCCACAGAGTGTCAATTAGTTGCGATGTAGAATGAGAAAATTTTTAGGATTAGTTGTGTTTGGCCTGATAATGGCGATCGCCTCTGTAGCTGTCGCCGCTCAACCTTTGTTTCTCGCTTATCCTCCCGCCAACCACAAAACTACAGCCGATCGCATCTTTTTAATCGGCACAGCGCCCGCACCGGGACAAGTTTTAGTAAATGGCAACCAAATTTCGCGCACGGCAGTCGGTCATTTCGCCCCGACTTTTCCGCTGCAACTCGGCGAAAATCTCTTTACCTTGCGTTACGAAAATCAGGAAGTCAAAATTAAGGTGACGCGCGAGTCTAATCAGCCGGTAGCCCCTGTAGGATTGGCTTTTGCTAAAGATTCCCTGACGCCGAAAGTCGATGTCGCGAGTTTGCCGGGGGAATATATTTGCTTTGGGGCGATCGCACCGGCGAATGCTCAAGTTTCAGTAAAATTGGCGGGTATTACTATTCCTTTAAAAGCGCGATCGCAAGTGGAACTACCCGATAACAAATCTGTACTGTTAGGTGAAAACTCCCCGATCGAAAAAGGCGGCAGCGAACAGTATCAAGGCTGCGGTAAAACCCCCCCCAACCCCCCCTTGCTAAGGGGGGGCAATGAGTCTAATGCCGCCTTGCCAACGGGGGGCAATGAGTCTAACTCCTCGCTACTAAAAGGAGAAAAAGTGGATTTGGGAGTGCCTGTATTTGAGCTAACAATGAACGGTCAAACTATCAGCCAACAAGGTACTGGCAAGATTTCTATTCTGTCTCCGGCGGATTTAGAAATAGCAGAAGTAACGGCCGATCCGGGTGTTGCCCGAACCGGGGCGAGTACAGATTTTTCTCGGATGACACCGCTGCCGAAGGGAACGCGAGCAACAATTATTGGGCGCGAGGGAGAATGGCTCAGACTTGATTACGGTGCTTGGATTAAAGCATCGGAAGTGCAAATTGTCAAGGATGCAGTGCCTCCGCGATCGATTATTCGCAGCGCGCGATCGCGTCAAGTTTCCGGCTGGACAGAGGTCTTATTTCCCTTAGAAACACCCGTCCCAGTCACCGTGCAGGAAGGAGAACGCACTTTCACCTTAACCCTGTACAATACCACCGCTCAAACTGACATTATTCGCCTCGACGATGACCCGGTAATTTCGCGTTTGGAATGGCAACAAATATCGCCACTGCAAGTACAATACACTTTTAATCTCAAATCTGCCCAACAGTGGGGCTATAAATTGAGATACGACGGCACAACTTTAGTGCTGTCTTTAAAACACCCGCCGGTGAATACAAGCATGATGCCTGTGTCGCAAGCAAAACCGCTGTCGGGAATTAAGATTCTCATCGATCCGGGACACGGCGGGCCGCAGGATGGAGGTGCTGTGAGCCCAGTGGGAATTAGGGAAAAAACGGTAGCTTTAACGGTGTCGAAATTGGTGCAACAGGAATTGGTAAATCGGGGCGCGAATGTGCTAATGACGCGGGTAGAAGATGTCGATTTGGATTTGCCGCCAAGGGTGGAAATGATTCAAAAAGAAGAACCTGCGATCGCAATTTCAATTCACTACAATGCTTTGCCGGATAACGGCGACGCCATTAATACTAAAGGCGTCGGCGCTTTCTGGTTTCACCCGCAAGCGCACAGTTTGGCAATGTTTTTGCACAATTATTTAGTTGCCAAGTTGAACCGTCCGAGCTATGGTGTATTCTGGAACAACTTAGCCATGACTCGTCCTGCAGTTGCTCCATCTGTTTTAATGGAATTGGGATTTATGATCAATCCCGAAGAGTTTGAATGGATTGTGAATCCGACAGAACAGAAGAAGTTAGCCGCGGCGATCGCCCAAGGTGTTACCGAATGGTTTGCCTCTGTCAAATAACAGTTAGTAGTAAGGACTGAAGTCATTATAAAAAAAATTATAGTCAGGACTTCAGTTCAGCCAATCCAAGGAAATGAAATAATGCTAATTTTCACTCAATCAAAAGCCTTTTTTATTGCAGCCGTCGTTGCAAGTTTTAGCTTCTCACTTTACAGTTTTCCTGTTTTCGGCAAGCAGCAAAGTCTGGCTCCCGCAAAAGCAGAAGCTTTAAAAAAGCAAACTCAATGCTCGTTTATTACTGGTGAAGGTGGCGCTATTAACATTCGCAAAGGCCCAGGCAATCAGTACCCAGTTGTTGCTAAATTGAAAAGGGGAGACGGAGTTAGGGCTGTCAGCAGACAAGGTAAGTGGGTGAAAATTGCGGCCAGATTTTCAGGTAATCCTCCTAATGAAACTTTGACAATCCTTGACGGTTGGGTGAGCAATCAATTTATTAATGGCTGTTCCGAAGACCAATTTGACAGGTGGCGGAAATAGGGAATTTCCTAGGGGCGGGTTTTACAGACAATATATGTAGGGGCGGGTTTTACAGACAATATATAACGAGTACAAACAATCTATATAAACCCGCCCCCACACCACCAATAACTACATGAACCTTGATTTCGATCGCAGTAGAAAAACATAGATGGGGATTTACAGTTGGGTAGGGGCGGGTTTACTAGATTGTCGATTATTGACAATAATTGTCGGTGAAACCCGCCCCTACGATCGGCGGTTGAAACCGCAACTACACTTGCCTTGCTTCGGCGCAACGCGAGACTTTAAAAAAGGAGATTTAAAACCGGATGTCATGTAAAAAAAGACGATCGCCCTGATTCATTCTTGCATTCTCAACCAGCTAAACACCTGTTCGGCGGTGATATTCAGGGGAATCATTTCGGGCACAGGAACGACATCGCTACCTTCGCAGAATTGCGGTTGTTGGTTGGGCAAAAACGCTAAAATCGATCGATCGTCTGGATCGATTAGCCACCCCAACTGACAATTATGTTGCAGACAGTGAATAATTTTTCTAGTTACGCGATTTGAGCTTTGTTGTGGCGACAGGATTTCGATCGCCCAATACGGCGCAATTCGCACATCATCGACTGGTTCACCGCTCTCATCAAATTGAATTTGTTCCCACAATAGTACCGCAATATCTGGAACAATCGATCGACCGCCAAACGTACACCGCAACTCTGGAAACGCATAAGCTATCTTGGGAGTTTCCGTCACCTGATTAATTTCGTTGCAGGCTTTTAATCGCAATAAGCTATGCTTTGTTTTCGGCATAGGTTTTTGGATAATATCCCCCTCAATATATTCGCTAGCAGGTTTGGTTTCTGGCAGTTTCAGAAATTCTTCAAGGGTGAGGCGCTCAGTTGCGATCGTCATAAATAAATTCCTCGATTCTACCTATCTTCACTGTAATCCAAAAAATATTTATTTGGCATAAAAATTTTGTTTAACAGCCTATTTTTGCGGAACAAACTGCTGCTTAAATTCAAATAAATTAGGATTTTCCGGTTCATAAAAAGCCCGTAACCAATGCACATTTGGAGAACCAAAAGTTTCAACTCTAGTAAAATTTTTCATTCTCGGTAATTGAGTCTCATCGGTAAAATATGGTAAAGGTTTATCGATGCGGAAATAGTGAGTATCGCCGTGAACGAATACAACCTGCCCTGGGAAATTGCCTGTTTCTGTTTCCAGAGTTGCGATAAAATCGTTGTAGCCGCTTCTTCTTTTGTCCGTCGGATCGAGTTCAAATCCCGGATTTGCCTGTGCAACTAACACAATTCCTTTGCTGTTGCTGCGTTTGGCTAAAGCAAAACATTCTTTGATCCAGGCTAAGTTAGCCCAATTGCGATCGGCATATTCTGCATCTGCTTCGGGAGTGCGGCCAAAATTGTTGTTGCTTCCCGGCATATTAATCGCCAAAAACACAACGCCATGATAAATCCAGCGAACATTTTCGCGGAATTTAGCAAACTGCGGGTTTTCGCTTTGACGGGTGAGAGTTAAGGTGCGCTTTCCCAAACTTTGATTACCGTTGCTAAATATTTCCCGCAGTTTAGCGAGTCTTTCTACTGGATCGTAACTGCCGTTTTTTGAACGGTGGCAATCCGTCCATTCATTGTCACCATAAGCTAGAATAAACGGCATCTCAAAATTGTCAAATAACTGCTTGCGGCTGACAAACGTTGCATCATCGCACACACTAGAACCGTTTTTAATGTCGCCGTCGTGGACGACAAACGCTGCGGGCGATCGATTGATATCTGCAATCAAACTCGGAAATTGTGCTTCCTGTTCGGCACTGTAGGGCAAATCGCCAATCAAGGCAAATTCAAAAGGTTTATCGGCCCAACTTTCAGCATAGCTCAAAGTACCTAAACCGATAACAGATGCAAAAATGATAAATCCAATAATCAAATATTTTTTAAACATTCCTTCTCCAGTAGCCAGCAAACCATCGATATCCTAACAAAACTTGTCAACATCTCTGTTTTCTTCTTTTCCTCTGTGTTCTCTGTGCTCTCTGTGGTTCAAAAAAAAAAACTGCCTAAATTGCGATTATTAATGATACCATAAACACGATAAATTACTATAGATAAATTATGAAATTTCCCCCGACGCTCTCGGTAATAGCTGCATTGTTAATGGCTAGCTGCAATATCCAAACGCCACAAACCAACACACAGCCTACAGAAAGTCGCTCGCCAATAGCAACCCCTGTTCCCCCCCAACCCAAGTCTGAGATCAAAGAAGCAAAACTAATTGCTGTCGGCGACATCATGATGCACAGTACCCAAACGCGATCGGGCTACGACGCAAAAAAGCAAACATACAATTTTGACAATTTCTTCGCACCAGTTAAAAGTATCCTGTCAACAGGCGATTGGGTAATCGGAAATCTCGAAACACCTTTAGCGGGCTCCGATGCGGGCGGATATACGGGATATCCGCTATTTAACGCACCGGCTCAATTAGCGGATGCTGCTAAAAAAGCCGGATTTAATATCTTGACAACAGCGAACAATCATGCTTTAGATCGTGGAGAAAAAGGGGTAATTAGGACGATCGCCAATCTGAGCGATCGCAAAATTGCTGCCATAGGAACAGCCACATCAGCCGCCGCAGCCGATCGCACTTTTATCAGCACCAAAAACAACATTTCACTAGCCAAGCTAGCCTACACCTACGGCACAAACGGCATTCCCATACCCAAAGGCAAAGATTACTTAGTTTCCCTAATCGACGAAAAAAAGATAGTCAAAGACATAGCCAAAGCCCGCAAACAAGGAGCAGATATTATCGCAATTTCCCTGCATTTTGGCGACGAATATCAGCGCCAGCCAAACCCCCAACAAAAACAATTAGTTGAAAACCTATTAAAAGCCGGTGCAGACATCATTCTAGGCAGCCATCCCCACGTCGTCCAACCTTACAAAATTTTTAATTTTCCCGGCAAAAATGGCAAAACCCGCAAAGCTGTAGCCATTTATTCAATGGGAAACTTCATTTCCGGTCAGAATAAAAAATATACAGACTTAGGCGTGATTTTGCAAGTAAATATTCGCAAAAAATTTCCCGAAAAAACCACAGAAATTACCGATGTAAAAACACATCCTACTTGGGTACACCGCTATACTCAGAACAATAAAACTAACTATCGCGTTTTGCCCTTAGAAACAACAGTCAGCCAGAAAAAAGATGCACTGCTAGCAACTTCACAGTATCCTGTTTTAGCAAAATATTTGCAGGATATGAACAATCATCTTAATTCTTTAAATAAACCTCAAGATAACAAGTAATCCCTCCCTCAAGCAGGGCAGGGCGGTTTCATTCTCGCGAAAATCCCGATTTTGACTCTTGTAGTGCCAAGAATGCCTACCCCTAGAGACGACTTCACAGGCGTTTGAGACATGGGGGCTGCCACTCTTTGCTGCCCCTACAAGAGAATGAAACAGCCCTGATATCTGCAGTGAAAAAAGAGAATGTATTAACCGCCCCGGACAAGGGATTGACGCCCATTTACCCAGAGGTCGAGAATAGATAGATGAATAATTTCGATGCTAACAGATTTGATATTACCCGAAATTAGGACACCGCACTGCCGTTTCCCTACAATTAAGCTGTCGCGCATTTAAATTGTATATTCGGGACGGGCTAGAAGCCCATCCCACAATAAATAGAGTGATTTTTGACACACAATTTAAATGGAGAACTTAACCGGGCAATGATTATATCCGATCGCGCGATCGCCCAGAACTCCGCAAGATTATGATGGAGTTATTTTGTATAATTCTCGCCGTGATAGCCAACTATTCCTGACGCTAAAACACGAGCGTCGAAAGTAAACTTGTCCCTCAATTTGAGTACAATTTTCCACCTTGATTCCCGGCAAGTCTAATGGATAGTCTAAATGAAAATTCATCACTCTAACTGTATTGATTGCTATATTTTACGCCCTAAACTCAGAAGAGCCTTTCCTTTTGCCTCCTGCCTCCTGCCTCCTGCCTCCTGCCTCCTGCCTCAAAACTCCAACTTCTAGCTTGGCTGTAAAAGTGAGATGCTCCCTACATACCTTCGTGCTCTGGTGCGATCGGGCGATCGACAAAATTGCTGTAGGGAAAGCGCACTACCGTTTCCTGACTGCCGTTTCCTTACGCGCAGTTTTTTTAAAGTCGCATAAATTTTCAGTAAATACCGATCTACACACTCGCCAAACCCAAAGTTAAAATATAACCAATAAAAAATAGCTCCTCCTAGCTGTTTTTTTGTCCAGCTAAATATCAGGGAGTGCATCTACGTGTCAATAAATAAAACGCTCAAAGGCAGAGCCACTACACCTGCCCCAGGTTTTACCATGATTGAGCTATTGATAATTATTTTAATCATAGGAATATTTTGTGCGATCGTCGCCCCCTCTTGGCTAATGTTTATCAACAACCACCGTTTAAAGGTATCGCTCGATCGGGCTTATTGGGCAATGGAACTTGCCCGCAGCAACGCCAAACGATCCAAAATTTCATGGCAAGCCAGCTTCAAACAAGTAGGAGAAAACGTACAAGTAGCAGTCCATCCAGCCGACATTCCCCCAGCCCAAATACCAGCCAGTCAATGGAAAAACCTAGAACCGCAAATTCAAATAGATCCAGATGAAACAACAGTGCTCCAAGTAAATGACAGCAACGAGCAAAAAACAAACGGCACAATCCGGCGCGTCATGTTCAACCACAGAGGTTGCCCCGTATCTCGAAGCGACCACGACTGCACGCTAACGAGTATAAGAGCCAAAGGAACCCTAACACTATATCATCCCAATTTAAGAAACAGCCAACGCTGCATCATCATCTCCACTCTCCTAGGACATAAACGCACCTCCCAAAGACAATCAAAACCCAACGACAACAAAAGATATTGTTACTGACAGGGCGCTCAATTATTTTGGGCTAGGGAAACGGCATTACCGCGTCGTCAATAGCCTTGTTGTCGATGCTTATATTCGATGTCAATTCTTGACGCAATATCTCCGATCTAACTCACGCCCAGAGTACCATTCTCGCTTAACAGGCTTTTCGCCCTGTTCCGCAAAGAGTGAATTTTCTTGTGGAACAGGCAGAAAAGCCTGTTCATAAAAGGCTTATTGAGAATGGTGCAACATCTCAGATACAGCATATTCCAGGTTCATGAAGTACACACAATCTTGTAGTAAGGATCGCGAATTAAATAACTTACAATTTTAATTTTTATTGTGGAATGGGCGTCCCGCCCGTCCAAAAAGGACGGGCGGGACGCCCATCCCACTTTCAAGAGTGGGAGTTATTTAATTCTCATTCCTAAGTAAGGTGCGGATACACCCGTCAATCTGCAAGTTCTATTTAAAAGGTCGCAGATCCGCACCCTACATATTAAAATCACACAACATAAATATAGCGGCTACTTTACTTCATCAACCACCGAATATGCTGTATAATCAACTACTTCTTACTCGGCGCAATTTTCTCAATAGAAATCAGCGCCTCCATCACCGACTCCACAATCGGCGCCGCCACCGTACCCCCCGAAGAACCCTCCTTCGGCTCATCAATCACCGCCAAAACCACATACCGAGGAGCCTCCACAGGCATGATCCCCACAAAGCTAGTAATAATCGCCTTGTCAGAATAACCCCCACCAGCATTAGCTTTTTGAGCCGTGCCCGTTTTTCCAGCAATCCGATACCCAGGAATTTGTGCAGCTTTCCCCGTACCGCCATCAACCACAGTTTCCATCATTTCTAACACCTGCTTAGTAGTTTCCGGCGAAAAAACCTGCTTTGGAACCGGCCTCGGAAGCTTCCAATAAGCTTCACCTTCCCTATCAAAAAGTCCCCGCACAACGTGAGGAGTCACCAACTTGCCACCATTAGCCAAAGCGCCGTTAAGCTGCACCAACTGCATCGGAGTAATCGAAAAACCTTGCCCAAAAGCCGTAGTAGCAACTTCCACAGGAGAGTTAATAAATTGCTCTCGATTTTTAAGTTGACTGCTTACTTCAAAAGGCAAATCAGTTCCTGCTGTTTGTCCGAGTCCAAGTTTTTCTAAAGCTTGATAGTAAAGAGAAGGTTTCATGGTTCTCATCATGTGCACCATCCCCACATTACTAGAATGTTTCAAAATCTCAGTAACAGTCGAAGGGCCGCGCGCGCCTGCTCTTTGGTAATCGGAATTTTGGATAGTCCAAGGATTCATGTAAATCCGACCTTCATCGTTAAACACAGTATTAGGTTTCACCGCACCCGCTTCCAGAGCGATCGCCACATTAATCGCTTTAAAAGTCGAACCAGGCTCATAAACATCAGTTACAGCCCAATTTTTATAGCGCGACAAATCGAAATTAAAATATTGATTCGGGTCATAAGAAGGTTCCGCCACAACTGACAGCAATTCCCCGTTACTGGCATCCATCACAATCACTGTGCCCCGCTTCGCATCGTGTTGCTTCATTTTTTCCTTGAGGGCACTTCGGGCCGCCCGCTGCAAGCGACTGTCGATCGTCAATTGCAATTTCAAGTCATCAAGCTGCACAAATCCCGCCGTCAGCCGATCGGGAACCCAATTCCCATTGCTCGACCTGCTAAACTGAATCGACGGCATCGATCGTTCCAACAAATTCTGCTGGCTGTATTCCACCCCAGCTTGTCCCTTCCGTTCCCCATCCACATAACCGAGGATATCCGCCGCCAACTCCTGCTGTGGGTAAAAACGCTGCTGCTGACGCAGCAACTCCAAGCCATCCACCAGACTCTCTTTAATTTGCATCCCAGCGACGCGATCGGCAACCTCTTGAGGTAGAGACTCCGCAATTGTAATACCGCTTTCAGCAAGATTAAACCTACGTATCAATTCAGTTTCCGACGTAGTGCCCGGAGTCAGTTCGATCGCCAGCATCGGAGCCAACTTAGCAGCAATTTCCGCCTTCGAGTGGTTAAATAACTTCGGGTGAGCGTAGAGCGTGTACACCTGTCTGTCGATCGCCAAAACATTTCCTGCGCGGTCAATTATCGGGCGTCTCGGTACAAACGGCTTCGTTTTGAGAGTTTGCTGCTGAAGAGCTTGTTTACGCAGCGCCGGAGCTCGCGTCACCTGCAAATAAAACAAATTCACAGCCAGCCCCAGCCCCCCCAGCATCAACACCGCCCACACCGCCCACAAACGGAACTTGCTGCGCTTTAAACGCTCCACCGGTCGCCCCCAAGATGCAGCCGTCTGTTGTGGCGATCGGCCGAAACTGCCGGAATCTCTAGGTTTTGCTGATTTTTTCCACCCAGTACGCGCGGCGAAGCTATCCCGTAGGGAATCGCCCGCCTGTTTTGTGCGTTTGAAATTCGGCGATCTGTAGCGGTCAAAACGGGGGTCGTAGCTCATGGCATTAAAAATTCAATAGCAAGTTAGAGCGTTGTATAATTGATAATTTATAACTTAAATCTTAAAATATAAAATTCACGGCTTGGGAATGAGCAGTCCCTATCAGGGTTTGGATCGCACCTAAAGTTGCATTCTGTTTTTTGAAGTGGTCTTAATTATTTTTAATCTGTAACTTCCGGTGGGAAACTGAAAATCGATCGCGACTTGGAAAAAAGTCAAAAAGGAAATTAGAGCCTCAAATTCTCATGCCCTCGGACACTCATGCCCGGAGGGCGCTCTCCGCTTTGACACAGGTTTAATAGCCCAGCGGTGTTTCCACACCGGCTCGATTCTGGAGAGCGGGCTCAGAATTTGGTGCCGCAACGGGCGATCGAGTTTCAGGGGCCGGCTGCAAGAAAATCGTGTCCCCAGGATTCTGCGGAGCCAAACCGGTTTCGGGATTTTGGGCTTCTTTAGCAAGTTGGTGTTTCAAGACTTCACTAGAAGCACTCAATTGTTGTTCCCGGAGGCGCAGAGTTTCCAGTTTTTGATACTCCTGACTCCAGCGCTGCTCGCCGTAAACTGTCAAGCCGTAGAGACTCAGAGCACCGCCCAAAAGCATAACTGCTACCACTGAGGAGGCGCGCTGTGCCTGCAGGAGCGAGCGCAACCACACTGGCTGCTGCTGGCGATTGGGCAAGACTTTCAGCACCGATGCGGACTGCCGAACCTGAGCCTGTTCGTCTGCTGGCGAGTAGTTGGGCAATACCGGCCCTGTCTTCGCCCGCCTAGCTTTGGCAATAGAAGTAACTTTGCTTTTGGCTGGGCCAGCAGCGGGCTTGCGGGTCGATCGGGAGCGGGGAGAATCCGGGGATCTGATAGCAGCGGTCATAAAGTTCACCAATACGTAAAGTGGGGTAGCTTCAGCTTGATTGAGGTTAAGAGTTTTTTGTCTCCCAGAGCGCCAGTAGTGGCTATCTGCGTTCGATCGGTTATCCTTACCAAGGATACCTCACAAGCCAACCAACCCATCCTACCACTGGTCTCTTTGACTTCAGGATTTGCCAAAAAAAAGAAATCTTTGCTGGTTAGCGATAATCTATGTGAAATTTATTAATAAATGCAGTATTGTAATCAACGAGCGAATCGTTGAGCTATTCGTGCCAGCATTGTTTCTCAAGTACACTCTTCCCTTCCTTGCGATGGGTTTTCAATCTTAAGGAGTTTTTATGAACAAAGGATTAATTCGTTTGACTTTGGTCGTGGGCTTGGCAGCAGCCCTCGGCGCCTGCGGAGGAGATACCACCACCCCCAGCTCCCCTAGCCCCTCTCCGGGCGCTGGCACTACTAATCCTCCTGTTTCTTCTCCATCTCCAAAGGCTACTCCAACTACTAGCCCTGCCCCTGCTCCTAAAAAGCCCTAACTAGGGCTATCTCGGAGTTGGTTCCCAACGAGCCTAGCCTCCAGGTGAAAAATCGTTCGCTCCTCGCATTTTTTCATCTCATAGGTCTAGGTCTCAAGTTGGGTGTTAGTGATTCTCTGCTGCTTTTACTAAAGTTCAGTACGTCCCGTTACCGCAGCAAAGTCCGCTGATTCGCTGCGTTACAGGAGCATTCCCTTTCAAGTAGAAAATTTGACCAATAATTTCTTGATGGTACCGGCCACGTGATTTATCCGTGGAATCAATCCAAAATCCTTGCAGCCTCAAGCCCCCGGATTTATCCGTGGTGTCAATTCTTTAATCTAAAATCTAAAATCTAAAATCGAATGACTCCCGGCCTGCACCTTTTGAAACTCAAGCCTGTGACAGGATGTTTGAGGACATTGCCAGTGCTGCTGCTTCAACTGAATATCAACCGGAGGCAAGCGAGACTCGACGCAAATTTTGCACTCTATGGAGTCTCGCTTGCCATCCCCGCCGCTGTGGCCCGCAGACGAGAGGAAAGCAAGCAGAGACTTGGATGCTCGAAGACTGAGTCCTTTAGCTTTGATTCCTCAATACCGAGTTAAGCATCCTTCGCCGTTTGAGCGTATTGCCCAAATTTACGGACTTTGTGGGGAAACCCCGCCTCCGAGATGTGAAAGTCTACCGATCGGGCGATGCTCCCTGCCTGAAAATTCCAGGTAAACTATTAACTGCTCCCCAACACTTACAGGGTTGACCCTCCGGGAGTCGCCAATCGACAAGAGTTTAATAAAAACTCCCGATCACATATAAAAAAATAAGTCAAGGATATTTGGGAAAAAATATAAATTTTTCAATTTGTTTGAACTACCAGCCGGGAAGTCCCTCGGTATATTTAGAGGGGACACATCTGAGCGCTGCGCGAAGTACCCCGTTGGGAATTACGCCCGCGTGATGGAAAGAAGCGTCGGGTGGAGGGACGGAAACCGACAATTAGACTTAGCCACTATGAATTAATCTTCGGAAGTATCTTGATTTTCGATGTACTTCCTAAGTGTTGAAATGGTAATCTTTGGTGTGGCATTTTGGACATACACAAACTATACTATGCAAAGGTCGAAAAAAGAAAGTTAAAAAATGCAACTCACTTACAAATACCGCCTCAAACCCACAAAAGCCCAACTAACAACGATGGTGGCTCACCTAGAGCTCTGTCGTCGGCAGTACAACTACCGACTTGGCGATAGATTTAGGTGGTGGTCAGCCACGAGAACACCTATCAACGCCTGCCCCTTGATTGTTTCGATAGTCCCGATTGAGGAAATTTATCAAAATATTTCTTTGACGAGAGTGCAAACTAGGGATGGTAGAAAAAAGGATGAGTCAGGCAATCCTCTAACCAGGAAAGGTGATGTTTTCTCGAACATTGAAGGCGGATATGTACAGTGGCAAACCATACAACTGGCTGACCTGAAAAACACAAAAAAGTTATTCCCTGATTATAAAGTGTTAGATTCGCAGGTCTTGCAAGATGTCGTCAACAGGGTGGAAACTTCCTTTTCAAATTTCACCACGCCGGACACAAATGGCAATCGTAGAGGCAAGCCCAGATTCAAAGGGCTTCATTACTACAAATCTTTCACTTATCCTCAACTAGACAATCTTGATATTGTCAAGGACGAGGAAAATAGGATTTGTATTGACCTCGCAAAAATAGGTCAAGTACCTATGGTTTTCCACCGTCCAATACCAACAAGGTTCACAGTTAAGACGGGAACAGTTATCAGAGAAGCTGATGGGTGGTATATCTCCCTGACGCTAGAAGATAAAACAGTTCCCGTAACGGTTGCAGAAATTCAACCGACGGTCGAAAATACTGTTGGCATCGATATGGGAATCACTAATTACGTCTATCTTTCCAATGGCGAGAGAGTTGAGAATCCTAGGTTTTTGAGGAATTCTGCCCAGAAATTGGCAAAACTTCAAGCGAAGTTAGCTAATAGAGTCAAGGGTTCTAAGCCTTGGAAGATTATCAAGGACAAGATTTCCCAACTCCATCAGTTTGTAGCTAGATCCCGATTAGATTTTCAGTTTAAAACTGCACATGAGCTATTCGGTAAATGTGAGGTTTTAGTTGGTGAAGACTTGAGTGTCAAAAATTTAACTAGACGTGCCCAGCCCAAGACAGATGTTGAAAATGGTAATTTGGTTTATTTGCCGAACGGTCAGTCAGCTAAAAGTGGCTTGAATAAATCCATGCTTGATGCTGCTCATGGGCAATTCGCCAGCGTCCTAAAATATGTCGCCTGGAAATTGGGTAAAAGCATTTTGTTTGTCTCTCCAAGAGGAACTTCTCAACATTGCTGGAATTGCCTCAACAAAGTACCGAAAGAATTGTCGGAGCGCTGGCATTCTTGTCAATGCGGAGAATCTTTGGATCGAGATAAAAACTCAGCTAAGCTTATAAAGAGAATTGGTCTAAGTTACGAAAGTGGCGGGGGAACTCCGTCACTCAAAAAAGCCTTTGAAAAAAAGGAAAAAGAAGCCGGCGGTCTAACTGTACTCAGTTGACCGTCAGGTTCGTTCACTATTTCTATACTTAGATGTTAGCAGTAAAACCCCAGCTCGGCCGTCGGCAAGGCAACAGCCTGCTGTGTGTGCAAGGACGCGCGCTGGATCTGCAGCAGTCAAGATCGTGCTAATCAGTGGTAGGATCAGCAATCAAAAATGTATCGAAATGTAAAGTGCAGCGCCGCTCTAGGTTTTGAAAGCCATTTAGTTAAAAGATTGAGGTAAGTAGTTTTATGCCCGCGACCGTCCCCTTTGAACAGATTGACCGCATTGTTTGGAATCAGCACCACGATCCATTTGAAGTGCTAGGCCCTCATGCGATCGAAGAAAATGGCAAAAAAGTCTGGGTCGTCCGAGCTTATCTGCCGAATGCGGATGCGGTATCCGTAGTTTTGCCGGAGGCCAGGGCCCAATACCCGATGAAATCAGAGCATCACCCTCACTTTTTTGAATGTACGATCGACACCCCAGAACTAGCAAACTATCAATTGCGGGTCAAAGAAGGGGAACACGAGCGCTTCATCTACGATCCCTACGCCTTTCGATCGCCCAAACTCACAGAATTCGACCAGCACCTATTCTCAGAAGGCAATCATCACCGGATTTATGAAAAATTGGGGGCGCACCTCACCGAAGTAGACGGCATCACAGGAGTATATTTTGCCGTTTGGGCCCCGAATGCCCGCAATGTCTCTGTTTTAGGAGATTTCAACTATTGGGACGGCCGCAAACATCAAATGCGGAAATCGCAAAACGGCATCTGGGAATTATTTATTCCGGGACTATCCGTGGGAACTTCCTACAAATACGAAGTGAAAAACCAAGACGGACATCCCTACGAAAAGTCCGATCCTTACGGTTTCCAGCAAGAAGTGCGGCCCAAAACAGCATCAATTGTCACCGACTTAGATACCTACACTTGGCACGACAGCGCTTGGATCGAAAAGCGGCGGCACACAGACCCACTGACGCAGCCGGTTTCGGTTTACGAATGCCACATCGGTTCTTGGCTGCACGCCGCTACTGACGAACCCGCCGTGCTACCAAATGGGGAAATACAACCCGCCGTGCAGGTTTCGGAACTCAATCCGGGGGCGCGCTTTCTGACTTACCGGGAATTAGCCGATCGGCTGATACCATACGTCAAAGATTTGGGATTCACCCACATCGAAATGCTGCCCATCGCCGAACATCCTTTCGACGGTTCTTGGGGCTATCAAGTCACCGGTTATTTCGCCCCAACTTCCCGCTACGGCACACCTGAAGATTTCATGTATTTTGTTGACCAGTGCCACGCCAACGGCATTGGCGTACTGGTGGACTGGGTACCGGGACATTTCCCCAAAGACGGCCACGGCTTGGCTTTCTTTGATGGAACTCACTTGTACGAACACGCCGACTCCCGCAAGGGCGAACACAAAGAGTGGGGAACCCTAGTATTTAACTACGGCCGCAACGAAGTGCGGAATTTCCTAGTATCAAACGCTCTGTTCTGGTTTGACAAGTACCACATCGACGGGATTCGCGTAGATGCCGTAGCCTCGATGCTTTATTTGGATTACTGTCGCGAACCTGGAGAATGGCTGACCAACCAGTACGGGGGCCGGGAAAATATCGAGGCTGCAGATTTTCTGCGTCAGGCGAATCACGTCATTTTTAGCTATTTCCCAGGTGCGCTGTCGATCGCCGAAGAATCTACCTCTTGGCCGATGGTATCTTGGCCGACCTATGTAGGGGGTTTGGGCTTCAACCTGAAGTGGAACATGGGTTGGATGCACGATATGCTCGACTATTACCACATGGACCCGTGGTTCCGCCAGTTCCACCAGAACAACATAACTTTCAGTATGTGGTACAACCACAGCGAGAATTTCATGCTGGCTTTGTCCCACGATGAAGTAGTGCACGGCAAAGCCCACATCATCGGGAAAATGCCAGGAGACGAATGGCAAAAGTTTGCAAACGTGCGGTGTTTGTTTACTTTTATGTTTACTCATCCCGGAAAGAAAACGATCTTTATGGGGATGGAGTTCGGCCAGTGGCACGAGTGGAACGTTTGGGGGGATTTGCAGTGGCAGTTGCTGCAATTCGAGCCGCACCAAAAGTTGAAGCTGTTTTTTAAAGATTTGAACAATTTGTACCGCAGCGAAACGGCACTTTACAGTCAAGATTTTGCTGAGGATGGGTTTGAGTGGATTGATTGCAGCGACAACCGACACAGTGTCGTGGCATTTGTGCGCCGAGAGAAGGATGGCGACGAGTTTGTGGTGACAGTATGCAATTTTACCCCGCAGCCGCACTCTCACTATCGCGTAGGAGTGCCGGAACCTGGTTTCTATACGGAGTTGTTTAACAGCGACGCGCGGGAATACGGCGGCAGCAATATGGGGAATTTGGGAGGCAAGTGGACTGAGGAGTGGTGGTTCCACAACAGTGCTTATTCGATCGACTTGTGTTTGCCACCTTTGGGGGTGTTGATCTTAAAGCTCGATCGGGCAAAAACAACAGCAAAATCTCAACAGTTTTAAGTTGGGAGTGGTGATAGTTTTGAGTTAAGAATCAAAGCTTTATTAAACCTAAAGCTTTGAGGGTATTTAGAAACCCGGTTTTTTGGACAAACCGGGTTTTTTCTGTTTTGTTGTTGCGAAAAAAGGAAGTTCTGCAACGGATTCGCTTTCTTAGGATTTAAGGAGTTTAATATTAATTCCGGTGTGCGATTCGTTTAGCCTAAATGGATAGGTTCTCCTATCCAGGGACGGTTAGCCTGACTCCGCTGCGAGTTAGTGATAACTGATTACACTTCTGGGTGAGACGTTAAGTCAAGTCCCAGTCCGCAGGTGCAGCGGTAAAAGCATATCCCCTATTTTGTTAGGTAGCAACTAACAGGATAAAGCGGGGATAAAAGGCAGAAAGACTCTTAGCCAAATGGAGTAGCTGTCGAGCTAGAA
>NZ_JAUBTG010000018.1:0-72041 GCF_036702395.1 Microcoleus sp. D3_18_C2
TAAAATCTAAAATCTAAAATCTAAAATCTAAAATCTAAAACCTAAAATCTAAAATCTAAAATCTAAAATCTAAAATCTAAAATCTAAAACCTAAAATCTAAAATCTAAAATCTAAAATCTAAAATCGATTGAGTGTGTTAGCTTAAAGTCATTACAGCCAATATTAGCCACAGTCGCCCCCAAACAATCATGCTGCCCCACGAGTTGCAAAACATTGCCCCAGAACCGACTCCCGCGGCCGAAATTTTTCAGAGACACCAAATTGTCCGCGAGTTTTACGACGAAATTAAGTACCGTCAAGAACTAGAACTTCACTGCCAGTGGTATTACGCTACAGCCAAGCAGCATCAGCAGGAATTGCAGAAAATGCAGGGAGATTGGAATATTTTAGGTTGGTTCAGCCGCAGACGGTCGAAAAATTAAGGAGTGAAAACAAAAAATGGTTTGTAGTAAGGACTTTAGTCCCGTCGATCGACTAAAAGCCACAGAAAAAACTGAACTCCTCACTACAAACTCTACAACTGTTATATGACCAAGAATTTCTTCATGTGGTACCCGCCACGTGATTTATCTCGCGCAAGTCAATCGAAAGCATCTCAAATCTAAAATCCTTGCGTCCCCCGAATTTATCTCGCGCAAGTCAATCCAAAATCTAAAATCTAAAATCTAAAATCGAATGACCCCCGCCCAAAAACGGATAATTGCTTTCCGACAGGAGTCGCGACGATCACAAAATTTTAGATATTAGTTCAAGCTTCCAGATTCATCTGTGGAGTAAATCTAAAATCTAAAATCTAAAATCGACTGACGGGATTTGATTTTGTCTTTGGGCTGCTTCAACTTTTGAGACAGCTAGACTTCCGAAGATATCAATTCGACCTCATCCTCTTTGAAGTGAGCTCGAAATTTTTTGTCAAATTGTACTAGAACCGGCCAATTAGCACTGACCGGTCTGCCGTGCCATTCGTGAACGATCGCCACGACTTCTCCTTCCATACCCTTAATATCAAATGGTTGACTGCGATTTTCAGGGTGGTGGTAGACAACAACAGAGTTTTTAATGCAAACGCGATCGCCAACTTTCATAAATTTAAACTTAGTGTTCTTTCTTCCCAACTATACAAAGCGTGCAAGTGCAGAACACCTGTACGCTTTGGCGACAGTCTTTTTATCTTCCCACAAGTAGAGCGAAAACTTAAACAAACTTGGCGGTTATCTGTCGGTGCTTTGATCGCCCGCCGCGATCCCGGGAAGCCACAACACAGATATATTCTCGGTGGAACCCGTAGGCCCGATAGGCCTTTAAAGCTTGATCGGGCGGATTCTCAAGGGCGGGAATTGATGCAGGCTAATCACGAAACGATTAACTTAACTGATTTAACCAACACTCAACATCAACAGCCAAGGTTTGACCCAACTCCAGCAACTGCCGGATCGAAGACAACTCCCAGCCGCCGCCTGAACCCGCAATCTCCAAGGCAACAGCAGCCACCGCATTTTCGCCCGCCGAGGCCTCTTGCCGTTGCAGCCAGCCCAAACACAGAGGCACAATTTGACTGTACAGAGAATCGAAATACAGTTCCTGCGATTTGTCCAAGCACAAACCCAGACTCAGCCGATCGCCCACAGCAATCAAACGCTCGATCGTGCGGATCTCAGCTTCCAACTGGACAGGCGAGCGATCTTCCACACCCGATCCTGCTTGCAGCAGCCTGTCTAGCGATCGCCAAACCATCTTTTCCAAAATTTCCTTGACTTCGGGAACGTTCAACCGACAGCGGAGATGGCCGGCTTCAGTGGCGATCGCCTCAATTTCGGCCAGCAGCGGTTCCACATCCTCGGTTTCCAATTCCAGGGCCTTGGCCGCCGTCAAACAGCGATGTCCCAAAGCCACCTCAGCAGCCACCTGCAACTCTACCGGCACCGGCAACTCGTCGCGGTGGAACGCCATCATCACCCCGTAATTTTCGCGGTAAACCTGAGTGTAAAGCTGATCCAACCGAGTCAAATTTTCCTGACTCAGCAACTGCACGATCCGGTGGCGTTCCTCAGCGAATAAATCCCGCAAGCTAAAGGACTGATCCCCAAACAGCCGCACCATTTCCAGAATCGCGTGGGCTGCCGAAGCTTCTTGCATAACTCCAAACAGCCGCTCTTTGAGCATAGTGTACGATCGGCGGCTGCCAAAAGGCTGAATGCAGCAGTGGAAGTCCCAGCCGCCGAGGTGCAACGCAGCAAACACAAAAACCTCTGTTTCCCGCGTAATTTCCGAGGTTAACTGCAATTGACCCACAGCCAGAGTCATCGAGCCCATGCGCTGAATTTGGAAATCTTCCTGCTGGGCCTGATAGCAGTAAACTCGCTGTTCGCGGGGATATTTGGCAAACAGAGAACTGATCGCGTAGTGGGCGGCCACCTGTTTGAGACTAATTTGGGCTGTTACCACGAGTTTGCGGTAAACTTCGGCCCCTGTTTGGAAATACTCAACGTTGCTGGGTACGAGGGCTAGTCGATCGACAAAATCCTTTTCTAGCTGCACCCCGGTAACTTCCCCCGCCAATTCGAGCGCCCGGGCCGCGTAGCGCAGAATTTGCACGCCTTCTGGCCGCGAGATTTCTTCAAAAAACCAGCCGCAGCTAGTGAACATTAACAGGGTGTGGCGCTGCATTTCCAGCAGTCGCAGGGCGTCCACCTGTTCTCCGGCATCGAGGGGGCGCACTTGATGGCGTTGGAGGAAACTGTCAACATTACTGGGGGATCGATCCCGGATCACCTCAATATATTCATCTCTGGCTTTCCAGGGATCGCACAACAGCTTGCGCCCTGCTTCTTCGTAAATCGGAATCAGTCGATCGCGCAGCCAATTGAGAGTATCCCGCAGAGGGCGGCGCCATTTGAGGTGCCATCCGCCGCCACCACCGCAGCCGCAATCATCTTGCCAGCGATCGACCCCGTGAGAGCAACTCCAGGCCGTCACAGGTTTGAGTTCAACTTCCCAAGCGCTCGGATTTTGACTTAAATAATGAGCAAAATTCGTCACCGTCCAACCGCGGCGGGGAAACTCTTCTGTGAAGGCGTAGGCGAGGCATTTTTCCGTACTGTTTTTGTGGTGGCCGAAAGTTTCGCCGTCCGTCGCCACGCAGATTAATTGAGCCGGTCTGTGGTCTCCCCGCACTGCTTGACCCAAGCGCCCGGCCAAGTGGTGGCTGCTGCTGAGAACGTCATTGAAGCCCATATCCCGCGAGATCGGGCCATCGTAGAAAAAGATATCGATGTAGGGAGTGTTGGTAGTTGGGGCTGCAGAATTTTGGGAGTGCCCGCGCCCAAAATAGTGAGTGCTCAGCGGCGAGAGTTGGTGGTCAGCCATCAACCGCATTTCCGGTTTCAAATAGCAGCGGTACGGGCGAGTCGGATCGATTTGACCCCCGCCGACTTCGTGCCATTCGGAATTTTCCGCTGGTTCCCCTTCTTGGTTTTGCCCGATTAGCGGGCGGCAGCGTTCGGCTTGGGAGGGGGCTAAGACAATGAAGCGGATGCCTTCAGCGACTAAAACTTCGAGGGTGGCGTAGTCTACGGCGGTTTCGGCGAGCCACATTCCTTCGGGATCGCGATCGAACCGGGAGCGAAAATCTGCGATCCCCCAGCGAATTTGGGTGTATTTGTCTCGCTCGTTAGCGAGGGGCATGATGATGTGATTGTAGACTTGGGCGATCGCGTTGCCGTGACCGTTGAGTCGCTGACAGCTTTTGCGATCGGCTTCCAGAATCCGCTGGTAGACTTCCGGGTCGTAGCGTTCCAGCCAGCTCATCAGGGTCGGCCCGATGTTGAAGCTCATATACTCGTAGTTGTTGACGATCCCCGCGACTTCGCCCCGATCGTTGAGTATGCGGGCAAAGGCGTTCGGGCGGTAGCACTCGATGTCAATGCGTTCGTTCCAGTCGTGGGCTGGAGAGGCGCTGGCTTGGCGTTCGATCGCGTCCAGGTAAGGGTTTTCCCGGGGTGGCTGGTAAAAGTGACCGTGAACCGTCACGCACACCCCAGTTGCAGTCGCCGCACTGCTTTGGGTTGCAGCCGTTACGGTTGACGAAGACAAAGGTAGCACATCGGATTGAGTAGTAGAAATCGAAACCATGCGATCGAATCCTCAAGTAGTTAAAGACAATAAAACCAGCCTATTTAGAAACTGAAACCTTACGCAGCAAGAGTTACAGCTAGGCATCTGTTCGGGCTAAATTTTGGCAGATAAGTTTTGATACATTTGTAGTATTGCTAGCAAAGCATTCGTTCCAAGATGCCAACCGTCGATCCCTGGTTTGTTTGCCAATGCTTTGCTGTTGAAAGAGTTAAAAAAGGTAGCTTTTGCTGCTTTTTGGCACTTGCGACCCATTTCGGGTTCGTGCTTGCAGGGCTGCTCATTGAGATTTTGATTTACATTGCTGGATCTTAAAGTCTTATTCATTAAATAGCAAGTTTTCGCCGGAAAAATTTAAAATTTGGCGATAAATCTTGGCGATTGTGGATATCGGTTTAATGCCCGATCGATTTATAGAATAATAGTTTAGCCAGAGTTTCGCATCATACTTTAGGTGCTTTTTACCTAAGTTCTGGAGAAGTTAGGCCAGTTGGGTTAGGGCGGGGCAGATTTCCTGCAAATGTACTTTCCAGAAGAGTTGTAACAATTGTGCGGAGTCAAAAGGCAACAAAAAAGCAAAACGGTAACTGTTATATTTTAACCCCTGAGAGGTATGTGGGGGCGGAGGCGGAGGCATTGGAGGATGAGGAGGGTTTGGACGAGAAG
Organism: Microcoleus sp. D3_18_C2; assembly: GCF_036702395.1. Lineage (NCBI taxonomy): Bacteria > Bacillati > Cyanobacteriota > Cyanophyceae > Oscillatoriales > Microcoleaceae > Microcoleus > Microcoleus sp. D3_18_C2. Next base: position 4,799 of record NZ_JAUBTG010000018.1, read on the forward strand.
AGGCTGCATTTGACGGCGAAGTTGGAGAGGCAATTTGCCGAGAGTGCCAAGTTAGAGGCGATGATTCTGGAAAATCTACCGGGGTGGAGTTAGGGGAATTGAGGAATTGCTGAAGTCCAAGCCCTCCGATATCCTGAGAATTGCGACTCACCCAGCCGCGTTAAATGTGCGCGTTTTAGGTTCGGTTGCCAGGGGTGAAGCAACAGCAGATCGCGAGGTAGATTTTTTAGTAGAATTGGAACCAAAACGCACGTTTTAAGCAATATTAAAGAATATATTGAGCGGATTTAGTCTTACGAAATTCGGGTAAAAGACGCCGAAATAATTGTATAGGAGACAATCTAATGCCAGAACTCAGCAGATTTTTAGGCATCATCATCACGACGTACTATAACGACCACCCGCCCCCGCAATTTCATGCCCGCTACAATCAACAAAAAACCATCATTGATATCGAAACCCTCTCAATCCTAGAAGGCAAACTTTCCCCTCGCATCTTAGGATTAGTGGTAGAGTGGGCTGCCCTTCATCAAACAGAGCTCATGCAAAATTGGCAACTTGCCAGACTTCAAACACCATTAGAACCTATTGCACCTTTGGAATAAACAATGCTCAAAGATATTAGCTCAGTTCAACCATTAAAAAATTATCAACTTCACATCAAATTTGAAGATAACCAAGAGGGAGTAGTTGACATTAGCCAATTAATCGAATTTACCGGAATCTTCGCCCCCCTGCAAGACTTGACTTACTTTAACCAAGTCAAACTAAATCCAGAATGGGGGACAATTTACTGGGAAAATGGAGCTGATTTAGACCCCGATGTTCTCTACTCCATTGTCACCAACCAACCGATACAAATCAAGGAAACCATAACCAACCTGATGTAATTTTATCTACGAGCTAAAACCAAACAGGTTAACAAGAATAATCGCTACGTAAAAAGTGGACATTAACCAACAAAAAGAACAATTCAGCAACATCTACCTGCAAGCTGTCACCACCGTTGCCGGCTATTCCCTCTACAAACCCTTCGTAGACGATGACAGCGTAGACTGGGGAGTAGCTGCGAAAGGCGGGATAGGCCCCATTAGAGCGCCTCGCTTAGAATTGCAGTTAAAATCTACATCAAGAGACATCCAAGACGATCGCTCCATCCGCTACCCCCTCAAACTCAAAAACTACGACGATTTAAGAATGGATGACTTCGCCATTCCCCGAATTTTAGTTGTCGTTTTAATCCCAGAAACACCCGAAGACTGGTTAACCCAGTCGGAAACAGAACTCTGCATCAGAAACTGCGGATATTGGATCTCGCTGCGGGGAAAGCCAAAAACACAAAACACAAACGCTGTCACCGTTACCATCCCTAGAACCAACCAATTTACAGTCGCCGCCCTTCAGTCAATTATGGAGGGAATTAGCCAAGGAGTTCAACCATGAAAGTCACCGTACAAGATAGCCAAACTCTCGAAACAATCGAGCTAAATCAACTGAGAAATTACTTACAAACTCACGGCTGGCATGAAGACCAACCTTTCTTAGATAATGCCACACTTTGGCACAAACCAACAGCCGATGCAGAAGACTTTGAAATATTGCTGCCTAACCGGGAAAACCTGGGAGATTATGCAGCCCGCATCCGGGAGGCAATCCAAACGCTAGAAAACGCAGAAAATCGCCCAAAAATTGAAATTTTAAGCGAACTGCTTACCAGCATTCCCAACATGACTATTCAGGGAATTGTTATGCAAATTCACACCCCCAACACAGACCAATTAAGCGGCGAAATAACCTTAATAGGGGTCATTGCTGACAAATTGCGGAAAATTCAAACTTCTCTCGCAGACAAAGATTATATCTTGGCGATTAAAGCTTATCAAGAACGCTTACCGATTCTCTGTAGCGGTGACTTAATCAAAGACAACAACGCCTTCATCCTCAAAAACCCCCACAACTTAACTCTCGATGAATTGTGGTAAGACTAACAGATTTTGTCGAAATCTATATTAAACACCTTCCAAACAAATATCAAGTTCCCTAGCAAAGGCCTCTGGCGCATCCAGCATCAGCCAGTGTCCAGTATCGGGGATCGTAGTTGTCGTCAGTGTGGGACGGAGGATGTGGAGGCTGAAGGGAAAAGTGTTTGAGGGAGCAATAATCGCGTGGGCCCGTGTTCCAGGGGCTGCTAGGTAGCGATCGAGAGCATTAACTGCTTCAAAGGCAAACATCCCGCGAGACATTCCAGACAGACAATCCTGTGGAGTCGCCGCCAAGCAAGCGAGAATCCGATCGCGCGTATCGGCCCTGCTTCCTGTCAGCGCCTCATTGAAGCTGGTTTCCACAGCAGCCCGCCAATCCTCCGTCTCCAGAGCCCTCTGGTAGGGAACGATGCGTTCCTCGTGCACATCTGCAGGCACCTTGGTAAAGTCTCCAGGTGGGTCTGCCAGAATCAACTGCGCGATGCGGTGCGGTGCGGCTGCTGCTGTGGCGAGGGCAATACAAGCACCGAAACTGTGCCCGACGATCGCCACTCGATCGAGTCCCAGCCCATCCAGTACCGCCAAAACATCCGCTGCACAGGAGGCGGGCGCATAGTTGCCGTCCTCCGGCGGTGCAGAATCACCGTGTCCCCGCATATCAAGGGCGATCGCCCGTCGGGTACGGGCGACACGGGCAAGCTGCGCCTCCCAGATGCTCGCAGAAACCGTCATACCGTGCACGAACACCACCGGCAGCGCCTCGGATTCCCCAGCGGTGACAGGGGGGCTGGCTTCGATGATGTGAATAGTGCCGATCGGTCCTTTGATATTTGTCGATCGCATAAAAACTTCTCCTAAGTTTTATAGTCCTAGACGCACGGGTAGTCAGAAACCGGATTTTTCGCAAAAATACTCGGTTATATCAAATCCGTTAACATCGGAATTATTATCTCACTCTTCTCTTTCTCTGTGTCCTCTGTGCCCTCTGTGGTTTAATCATTCCGATACAACCGGAATTGATATTAGACATCGCAGAAAAGGTAAAAACCCGGTTTCTTGGGTTTGGACGGGTAAGTCAGGTTCCAATTTCCTCATTTTACACAACCAATTTTACCTCTGTTACTCCTTGACGCAATTCATACTGTCCTTTTACCCAAAATTGTTTAATTTTTTCACCCAAAAACGGAGCAGCTTGCATCATCAATAAACGCAATAATCCATTTTTTCGTAGTTGTTCGCCTTTCCACGCTTCTTGTGCTTGAAGTTGTTGGGCGCGAATAATTTCGGGTTCGCGTTCTGCCTGAATCCGCGATAATGCTAAGTCAATATCCTCAGAATTAGCCCCTGCTTTCAATAAAGGTACAAGGTGATTGGCCGCAACAATTACATCGCGCAAAGCCATGTTAATTCCTTGAGCGCGAACCGGAGACATGGGATGTGCCGCATCCCCCAAAAGTATGATTCCTGGTCGATGCCAGCGCGGACAGCGACCAACCACAACAGATAATCGCATCGGAGATTCGATCGTATCGGCACAGTTGCGGAAATGTTCTGCCATCCACGCAGGCGATCGCGATGCGAAAGTTTCTGCCCAGTCTGTGTGTTTCCGATCCGTTTTGTCATCTGCCGATAACACCCAAGCCAGATGAAGTTTTCCTGATTCTGCCCCATGAAAGACACTGAATCCGCTACCGCCATTCAGGATAGAATAAAATACATTATCCGCCACAAACCGAGGATGAGCGGCAAGTTTAAACCACAGAACATCTATACTATTCTGCTGTTTTACTAACTCTAATTCTGCACGCTGTCGTACAACCGAGTTTCTACCATCTGTACCAATCACAAGTGCTGCAGGAATTTCTCGCCCATCTCCTAGCTTTACACCCGCAATGCGATCGTTTTTGTACAGTAAATCTTTTACGGGAACACCTGGGATAAATTCAAACTCTGGATGCAACTGAGCTTCTGAAATTAGTGTTTCTAACAAAGGCGGTTGCGATACCAGTGTACAAGGTCGATTTGACCCCATTGGCTCATCAACTCGAAATAGTTGCCGATCGCCCACAATGAACTCCCAGGCATCAATTTGTCGGTGTGGAACACCTTCTAGGATTGTGGATAAGCCCATTTGGGCGATCGCATCCAATCCGCTGGGCATTAAGCCTTCACCGCGAAACACTCGGTAGGAATCTTTTGCCGCCTCAACCAAGGTAACAGCAATACCTCGTTTCACCAGCAGTAAGGCAAGTGCCGCACCAGTTGGCCCCGCTCCGACAATTACAACTTGTGTCATTTGGTATTTTCCATTGCTTGTTGCGGATATTGAGATGCAAACAGAGGTGGTTAAAGGGTGCGCGATGATCTATTAGACATCTCCCATAATTATTATCGTGGAACAGGCATCCTGCCTGTTCAAAACCTGCTTTTTTGGAGAAGTCTCTTAATCCCAGCTATTTTTGGAGTGCCTGTTGAAAAGTCTTAACTGCATCAACATGATTCACCATATTGATGCAGCGCAACAACAAATCCAAATCGATCCCTTTCACCTCCTCACTACTGGAAACCTTTTCATAATGAAGTGTATTGCCCTCTCCCCGCAGGTGATAAACCTCTAACAATCCATCTTCCCAGAACCACACTTCCTTTATCTTCAGCCGCTTGTATGCCTCCAGTTGGTTGATGCCACCACTGGAAAACACGACCTCGATCGCCAAATCGGGTAGCCTGCGACCAGGAGCAAGTTTATAAGATTCATCCGCCTCTCGCTTGACTTTTCCCGTTTCACTTTCCAGAGTCATTGAACCAGTTGGAGTAAAGTCAAACCCCGCCATCAGCAGGTACAGTTCCACCAATGCACCAATTCTTGCTTTAACGGTTTCGTGGGGTTCTCCAGGCATTAGTTTAATCTCCAGAATTCCATCCAGGAAAGAAAGTCGATATCCTGGACGGTCTAACAATTGCTCAACTGCTTTGAACTCTCTCCAAGTGAGTCCCTCAAACAGAAGGGGCGATTCTTTTCTGGGTGGTGCGATGATTGCTGCAGTCATTTGATTCTCCAGTCTATTTCCAGATGAGAAACGATCGGGTTTGCAGGGCGATTTGTTTATTATAACTTTAAGTAGCATCCTCCACTGTAAATCCGATTTCTTGCCCGTAGGATAGTTCCAGCGTGTGACAAGCGAATTTCTTCATGTGGTACCCGCCACGTGATTTATCTCGCGCAAATCAATCCCAAATCGAAAATCGAAAATCACTTATTGCCCCCGCATTTATCTCGCGCAAGTAAATCTAAAATCTAAAATCTAAAATCTAAAATCGATTGACCGTCCGGGTCTCGCAAAAAAGCCCAGTAGCCGATCGGATATCCAGAATCTTTTGGTTCTTCAAGCAATACGCCTTCTTGACGTGCTTTGTCGCAGAGTTCGTCCATATATTCGCGGCTTTTGCAACCTACTCCGAGGTGTGCAAAGGGAGACAGAACGGGATGTACGGAGTCTGTTTGAATTAGCACAATTACAAAAGGGCGAGTGCGATCGGAGAGCCAGACCACAGCAACACCAGTTTCTGCATCGATGCGGCGGTGAACGACCTGCATTCCAGCATACTTGGAGTAGAATTCGATAGTGCGATCGACATCAGAAACGGGCAGTGCGATGTGTGTGAGACCGATATCACTCATATGTTATGTTGCTCCCGTCATATTAGGTTTAAAATCAAGAATTGCCAGTTCCAATATCATAATTTTAATGAGATGCTCGCCACTTTGCCGCTTTCATATCGATTTGTTTTTTGAAAAAATCTAGTTTTTTTGATAGGGCTGATAATTATTGGCTCCTGTTGTCATTATCTAAGGTGAATCCCGCCTAAATTTTTTCTGAATAGCAGCATTTTCTATATCGGTACGAAATATATCGAGCATTCCTATAATTTCTCTGTGTAGCTCTAGATATTCATCCCTATCAAACACCGAATCCTCACCGTGGGCAATTTCGTTCCTTGTCTTTAAAAGCTGGGTATCAATTAATGGCGATTTAGTAGAGTATATTGAAAAGTCAATTCCTAGAGTATAAGTTATTTCTTTTAAAACCTCAGAGTTTAAATTCGATCCAGTAGATATTGCATCTTTAGGTTTAGGTAGGATAGATCTCTGATTTAATTCGGAAAGAAAAAATTCACAAACAGGTATATACAATGATGGCTTATGTGTCTCTTTTGCCTTTTTAAGTTTTTCTTTCATAGCCAAAGCTAAAAAATTACTAGAAAGCTTTTGATACGTAAGCTTTTGTGAGATAACATATTCTAGATAAGAGTTTGCTGCTAACTTGACAAAACCTTCCCAATGGGAATAGAGAATACATACTCCACTCCGAACTAATACTTTATGTCTTTGGTCAGAAACATTTTTCGCTTCTATCAAAGATTTCATTTCTGACAGTTCCTTCTTTCGCCAAGCAAGATCCGTTGCCAATCTATCGATTAATTGTTCCGGTGTTTGGATGCTCATGAAGGGGAAAAGACCTCTCTACCAAGCGGAATAAGATACGGTAAGCGTCTTGCTGCATTCACTCCAGCTCCCGACCATTGTTTATAAGTTGGATGTGACCAAATACTTTTTATACGATTAGGTAATTGGTCTGTTGGAACCGGATTTTGATAGTTGTATCCAATTCCTAATGCTATTACCTCATATGCCGATAAGAGAAAGCCTCCCAGGAATTTATCATTCTCCGATTTATATCGCTTGAAGCTGTCCTCTCCCATAGCTTCATTAAGCATACTGAATGCCACATCAAACGCTGTCTCTATGTGGGTGCTGTCCAAATCTTTTTTAATAGCCATTTCATACATTCTAGCCGTTAGAAACTCGCTAACATCACCGCCCAGCGTTAGAAGACTTGCATAATCTATATCGAAGAAAAGAATAAAACGCAATACTAATTCCATATCATACTGTTCTTCATAAAGTCTATCGCTCAAAGCAATGCAGCTTTTAAATGAATGGCGATTCGCAAGTGAACGCATTAAATTATATAAATCTTTATTCAACATTAAAAGAATGCAATTTCTTACTTCTTGCGGTGTAGCAATCGATCCTCCTGTATTCAGCCGCTGAAAAAGCTCATATTTAATCATTTCATCACTTTCTTTTGCAACAATATTGACGGATATTTTGGTTCTTTTTATCAATAAACGCTGCGCCTGAGTTAAAGAGTTATCTTTATCGTCAGGATCGTTCCATTTTTTACCTTTTAACGAAGGTAAGTAAGTTGTTTCTTGTAAGGCGATAGCAGAAAATGTATCTTGCTCTTGATTGTCTGGTTTCAAAATACCTACAAATTCATATATGGTTGAGAGTCTCTGCAAACCATCGATCACATCCCAAATCCCATCATCTCTTTGACTGACAAAAATTGGTGGGATCGGTATACCTAAAAGAATTGATTCTATAAACCTGGATTTTTGAAAATCCGACCAACGAAAAAGCCTTTGAAATTCTGGGTGAATATCGATTTCCTTACTCTCATAAAGACTGATCCACTCGCCAATAGACATTGAGTAGCTATCTGTCCGAATTTCTTGCCTTGTTCTTTCAATCTCTTCTTGTAGAGGCATGGCTGAAGCAGTCCTAAGTATTATGTATAGCTATACTTGCAGAATGGCAATATTTAAAGATTATATCACGCTTACGAACATCTGAAAAAACGATCGCCCAGAAATAGTCAACTTTGCTCTCAAGACAATGCGGAAGCTGATGCGATCGATCGGGTAGAATACAAAAATCCATTGAACCGATCGGCTAAACAAATCGCTCTCTTAGTTTGTCACATCCGTGAAAGCCGCAATGCAGCGATCGCCCGTTAGCGAAGCTTGCAGAAGAGGATCGCCCACCCCCAGCTTTAAGCGAACACCCAAATCCCTCACCCTCACCCTTTTTTTCATTTGGTCACAGGCTATGATTGACGGTTGGCAGCTTTTGAGAATCTAAATGCTAAACACAAATACAATTATTTCCAGCCTGCTGTTATTTATCCCAGTTTCCATCGCCGGACACTTTCTCGGCTGGGAATCCTCCACCATCTTTATCACCTCGGCTTTAGCCATCATCCCTCTAGCCGCGTGGATGGGGACGGCCACCGAAGAAATCGCCGTCGTCCTCGGTGCCAATTTGGGGGGTTTGCTGAACGCTACCTTCGGAAATGCCACGGAACTGATTATCGGCATCGTCGCCCTCAACGCCGGACTAATAGATGTTGTCAAAGCCAGCATCACCGGTTCAATTATGAGCAACCTGCTGCTGGTGATGGGATTGGCGATGCTGCTGGGCGGCTTGCGCTACAAAGAACAAGAATTTCAGCCGACAGTCGCCCGGTTGAATGCTTCAGCGATGAACTTAGCCGTGATTGCCATTTTGGTGCCAACTGCAGTTAATGCCACCTCTATTGGCATCCCTCCGCAAACTATGCAGAACCTCTCTAGCGCTGTTGCTATAGTCCTGATTGTCGTCTACGTGCTGACGCTGCTGTTTTCGATGAAAACCCACAGTTATCTGTACGATGCAGGGGTGGCAGAAATAGAAATGCTGGAAGATTTAGCCGAAAATAACTTAGCACCAGAGGGTCCTGACCACAAAGTCAATCTGCCGCTGTGGATTGGGGTGCTGTTGGCCTGTACCCTGATGGTAGCTGTCGAGTCGGAACTGTTGGTGGGTACTCTGGAAGAAGCGACGGCGCGTTTGGGGCTGACATCACTGTTTACCGGGGTGATTTTAGTGCCGATTATTGGCAATGCAGCCGAACATACGACGGCGGTGACGGTGGCGATGAAAAATAAAATGGATTTGTCGGTTTCTGTGGCCGTGGGTTCGAGTTTGCAAATTGCTTTGTTTGTTGCGCCGGTGTTGGTTTTGGCAGGTTTTGTCTTGGGCCAACCGATGGACTTGAATTTCAACCCGTTTGAACTTGTAGCGGTTGCGGTGTCGGTGCTGATCGCCAATTCTATCAGTTCTGATGGCAATTCTAACTGGCTAGAAGGTACTTTGCTCTTGGCAGCTTATACGGTTTTGGCGCTGGCGTTCTACTTCCATCCGGTAATTGAGGGACTTGTTTAAAAGGCTTTCTTGTGCTGAAGGAAGAGGGAAGAGGTTCGAGGGAAGAAGGCAGATTTTTTCACTCCCTCACTCGTTCACTCTCCCACTCTCACTTCTTTCTTCGAGAGTGGTGGTTGCGATCGTACAATTGAAATGTGGATGCTCTCTCGTTATTATTTCTGGTCTGTTTGTACATTATGTGCTGCGATCGGGGATTTGTGACCTCGATCGGCTGTGACAAATAACAAAACCTTTGGCCTCAAGCCGATCGTTCGATCGCACTGCCCCGGTTATACAAAAACACGGGATGCTGAAGTCAAGCAAGACTAAAGCCTCCCTCGACTTCAGAGACGTTGGAAGATTTCAATCAAGGGTGCTCATGAGTCTTTTACTAGGTGTGCTACGATCGTCATAAGTTGAAAATTGAGTTGGACTCAGTAAACGACGGTCGATTTAAAACTGACCAGCCTATAAAAAGGTCGAACGGGATACCACGATTCGTTAAATTGGTTGAAAATAATGGTTAAACAATGGCTAAAAGCTTCGACAATAATAAATAGTTGTAGAGACTTCAAAAATAGGGTGCTGCTCCACCCGAATTTACGCCTGTGGACAAGTAAGAGCCGACTCTCTTGGCAGAAGCAGGAATCAGACCCTCTAGAAAATACTTCTAGTTGAATGGTGAAACTTAGATAAGTTTAGCCAACTTTTGTAGAGCAGTGTCAAAGTAAAACTTGATAGAGCAACCTCAATCAGGGTTATGTGGCTTCTGTGAGTTATTGCCTCAATCCCAAATGCCCGAATCCCTCCGATCCAGCCAACTCTGGCAAATCCGCGTGTATCCACTGCGGGTCAGAACTTTTGTTGCAAGGTCGATATCGGCTAGTCGCGCCTCTCGGAGGCGGCGGCTTTGGCAGAACATTTGAAGTGGACGACAACGGCGCCCGAAGAGTGCTCAAAGTCCTGCTCAAAGAACATCCCAAAGCTGTAGAACTGTTTAAGCAAGAAGCTGACGTATTGGTCAGGCTCAGACATCCAGGTATTCCAAAAGTCGATCGCGACGGTTATTTTATATTTACGCCAGCTCACAGCACAGAGTCTTTTCACTGTCTGGTGATGGAGAAAATTGCTGGGGCCAATTTGCAAGACTGGCTGAAACATCGGGGCCGCCCGATCAGTCAAGAACAAGCTGTAAACTGGCTCAAACAACTGTCGGAAATTTTAGACCAAGTTCACCGCCTCAACTATTTCCATCGGGATATCAAGCCGCACAATATTATGTGCAAGCCAAACGGGCAGTTAGTGCTGATTGACTTCGGGACTGCTCGGGAAGTTTCGGCGACTTATTTCGCTAAGGTGGGCCAGGGGCAAAATGTGACTGGTATTGTTTCCCCAGGCTACACGCCGCCGGAACAAACAAATGGCAAGGCTGTTCCGCAGTCGGATTTTTTTGCTCTGGGGCGCACTTTTGTTTATTTGCTGACTGGAAAGCCGCCGACTGCGTTTCCAGAGAACCCGCGCACGGGCAGATTAATGTGGCGCAAAGGAGCTCCTCAAGTTTCCGACTCCGTGGCTAATGTGATCGATTATCTGATGGCGCCTTTTCCGGGGAATCGACCTCAAAGTCCCCAGATGGTTTTGCAGTGCTTGGAGGAAATTAATCTCGACGGCGCAGAAACTCAGGTGCCGACTCAGTTGCCGACGACGGGGCAAACTAAAATTCGCACAACTGCCGGGGAGGGTGGGGCGAAGAAACAGAGCTCCATAAACCGCCTCAGACCTCTGAATTCGGGATTGAACAAGACCCAGAAAGATGTTTTTGATTGGAAAAAGAAGTTGCTGGCGGGCACGGCTGTTTTGATGGTGAGTATTGGCGCGTCTCAAATTTACGGTTCGCTGCGTTACGGGGTGTTTCCGGCAAACCCCGTGTGGCTGCTTTCGACTTTACCTACCACTCATTTTTTGCAAAGAAGTTTGGATAATGTCGGGAGTGTAAATGCGATCGCCCTGTCGCCTGACGGTCAAACTTTGGTAAGCGCAAGCTTTGGGACGATTAGAATTTGGAATGTGAGGACGGGACGCCTGGTGCGGACTCTTAATTCGGTGCATTCTAAAAAATCGGTCAACACGCTGGCGGTGAGCCCGAACAGCTCGATTTTGGCCAGCGGCGGCGGCGATAATAATGTGATTCTCTGGGATTTGAAGACGGGGCGACGGATGCGGACGATTGCCGCTCACAAAGCAGCCGTCAATGCGATCGCTTTTAGCAGGGACGGTCAAACTCTCGCTAGCGGCAGCGATGACAAAACTGTTCGCTTGTGGAATGTCAGAACCGGCAGCAGGTTGCGGACTTTGAGCGGCCACGCGGGGGGAGTAAACGCGATCGCTTTGAGCCGGGATGGTAAAACTCTCGCTAGCGGCAGCCAGGACAAGACTGTGCGTTTGTGGAATCTCGGTACCGGAGAAGTCAGAAGAATTATCACAGGTCACGGGGGCCCGGTTAATGCTGTGGCTTTTAGCCCCAACGGGCAAATTGTGGCTAGTGCTAGCACCGACAATACGATCCGTTTGTCGAACGTACAAGACGGGAAGCGCACCCGCACTTTTAAAGGGCATTCGAGCTGGGTGAGGACGATCGCCTTTAGCCCGGACAGCCGCACTTTGATCAGCGGGGGCGGAGATATTATAGTTTGGGATTTGAAGACGGGAAAAGAAAGAAGCAGTCTTTCGGGTCACAGTCAGTTTGTGAGTTCGGTTGCTATTTCCAGAGATAGCAAGACTTTTGTGAGCGCCAGTCCCGATCGCACTATTAAGATTTGGCGAATGCCATAGTCCTACTATTTTAGATTTTAGATTTTAGATTTTAGATTTGAGATTTGGTAATGACTGATTTTGTAAGGTTTGAAGTAATGGCTTATAGTTGCATTGTTTTTTTGAGTGGTATCAATAGTCATTAGGAATGAGAATTAAATAACTTCCACTCTTGAAAGTGGGATGGGCTCTTATAGCCCATCCAAAAAAGACGGGCTATAAGAGCCCATCCCACAATAACAATTAAAATTGTAAGTTATTTAATTCGCGCTCCTTAGTTAGTATTCCTCACTCATCAGTCTTATCAAATAGGGTGACTCGGAATTTACCCTGCAAGCTAGAGTCCCGCTCGTGAGCTCTCATCGAGAGCAGGACGCTCGCACGATCGGCATCATTCGGATGTTAGCCTATTTGATATTAGTGATTCAAAACCCATACCAATTACCCACTAGGAATTCGCAATTTGCACTTTTCACATAAATTTGGTATTATCCCAAAATTCCCCGCCCGTTTTGGGCAAATTCATCAACTGTTTGCTGGGATAATTCGTGAACTGCGATCGCCTGCAACACATCAAAAGGCAATGTTAAATGATGGGCGCCAGCTAATAATGTCTTCACCGCTTCTTCCGGCGATTTAATGCTAGCTGCCAAAATCTCAGTATTACTTCTGTGCAACACATTTGCCATATCCCGCACTAAGGCAAAACCGTCTCCCAACAATCTGGTGGCGCGATTCACGTAGGCGATCGCATATTTAGCCCCCGCTTCTGCTGAAACAACGGCCTGGGCCGCACTGTAAATAGCTGTCACCGCGCAAGGAATGGACGGTGACAAATGCGCGACTGCTTGAAAACCAGCCGCCGTTGCGGGAACTTTCAACACTGTTTGCTGTCCAATTAATTCAAAAGCCGCTTTTCCTTCTGCTACCATGCCATCAACATCAGATGCCATTAGCTGATAATACACTTCCCCTGGAATCAGTTGTGCCAGTTGTTTAAGGGTTTGCTCAGGAGATAACTCACTTTTTGCCAAAAGTGTCGGATTAGTAGTAATTCCCGCTATCCATCCGAACTTGCTCGCCCGTGCGGCTTCCGCTACAATTGCAGTATCAACATAAATTGCCATCGGCTCTACACCTTCAGTTTGTTAATAATTTCCAGACACTTGCTTGCAGATTGAGATAAATCCGAGCAAAATTAATTGTTAAGCTTTAACAATATCAGAATCTTGGAAATATTACTGTTAAGTAAATATAACAATTCAGTGATGTGCATCATCAGTAGTAGTGTGTGAGTTTTGAATTTAACAGGACTTAGGCTCAGAAATCCCGTTTCTTACAAAAAATTCGTTGACGACGACATATCTGTGAACAAATCGGCTTTCTGAGGAAAATTGGCTAAGTGCTATTTAAGATAGCTAACAACTGACATCCCAATTTTTAAGTCAGTTGGTAACTGCGATTGTCGGGTACGGAAAACTTGACAATTCCCGCATCCAGGATACCCGCCACGTGATTCATCCGTGGAGAAATCAAAAACCTGTATCCGAGAAACTTGCCGAACGTATTTATCTCGCGCAAGTCAATGCTTCAATCTAAAATCTAAAATCTAAAATCTAAAATCGATTGACTCGCCAAATCCCGGATACAAATAAATTACATTTGTATTAAGGGTTATGTATGCAATAACTCCAGGATGTGACTCAGAAAATGACCGAAGAAAAAAATCAGCAGCCACAAGTCAGCCTTGAGACATCTTCTGAACAACCTCAGTTGGAAAAACCAGCAGAAACTGCTGAAGAATTGTCGAAAAATCTTAAGTCTGAAACTCTGTCTCAATTGGTTGAAAATAACGCCGAAGAGCGTTTGAAGGCTCTAGGCCGCTTAATGATGGTGAGCCTAACTTGGTCGCTGGCGGGGCTTTCCAAACGCGAGTAAGTTATGGAACACTACCGGAACGAGCGAGTTATGATTGATGAGTTGTGTCGGGACTTTGGTTTAACTCAAAACTTACAACTCCCGGACTTAGGAATGAGAATTAAATAACTTCCACTCTTGAAAGTGGGATGGGCTCTTATAGCCCATCCAAAAAGGACGGGCGGGACGCCCATCCCACAATAACAATTAAAATTGTAAGTTATTTAATTCGGGATCCTTACCTGATGTCCGGTTAGTTGTAATAAAATTTGTTTTTAGTCAAGACTTTAGTTTTTGTTTTAAGGACTAAAGTCTTCAACATATCACTCATATCATGTCCGCTCGATTAACCATAATATCCTGGTCTGGGCGGGTTTTTGAGATTGTCCTTTGTTGGCAGGTATTGTTGGCTCACGGGCCCCTACAAAAATCACGGTCGCTCGACTGGACATGATATCATAACTTTTCTTGAATTCCTTCAAACGGCCCCAAAAAAGTCGGTTCGGGACGGGTAACGCGCACTTCCCAAAGCGCTTTGATGACTGCCAAAAATTCGCGGAAAGTGTAGCGAATCATGCCCTTTTGGCGAAATTTGCCCCAATCGGGCGTTCCTAAGCCGATCGCCTTTATGCCCAACCGGCGACAGGTATAAACAGCGCGGGCTAAGTGAAAGTTTTGGGTAACTAAAACAGCCTGCGTTATGCCAAAAATCTCTTTCGCCCGGTAGCAACTTTCATAGGTACTAAATCCGGCATAATCGAGAACGATATTATTAATCGGTACGCCCTGGGCTTCGGCGAAGTCCTGCATTGCTTGGACTTCGTTGTAATCGACGGTGCTATTGTCTCCTGTCATCAAAAGTTTGTCCACTCGCCCCGCTTTGTACAAATCGACGGCTGCTTGCACTCGATCGGCTAACATGGGGCTTGGAGTGCCATCTTCCCAAAGTCCGGCACCAAAAACTATAGCAATGGGTTCAGCAGGCACGTTAGCTATATCGCTGTGGCGGTAGTTGCGGGTAACAAATCGGACGTAGTAGTTGAGCGCTAGGGGTGTGAGCACTGAGGTTAATATTAACAGCCCGATGGCAAGGCGCCATTGAAATATAAAGGATTTAGGCAACATAAATTCAAGTTAACTTCCTATATAATTACACGAACAGGCCGCTTCGCGGGTCTAATAATTGTCTTGTTCCCGAATTTACATTATATTATATTGACAAAAATATGATTCAACACCAGCCAAACTTTGAATTGCTGGAATCACTTTTATGGGAACCCAAAAACGGCTATTTTTTGCTAGACAGACATCTTCAAAGATTAGAGCGATCGGCTGATTATTTTAATTTTCCCCTATCGCTAACAGAAACAAGCAAAGCTTTACAAGCATTAAGTATGACTTGCGGGTCAGTCAAACACAAAATACGGTTAACAATATCTTGTGAGGGAAACATAACGTTACAAGCTCAGACACTAGATAGCGGTATCTTAAAAATCGGTGCATCTGTGGGAATTGCCCGCCAACCGATCGATTCTCAAAACCCATTTCTTTACCACAAGACAACTTACCGAGTACCTTATACAATGGCTTTGGAGTCGCAGCCCCAATATCAGGATGTCTTTCTGTGGAATCAAGATGGAGTTATCACCGAATCCACGATCGCCAATATCGCGATCGATACACCCGCAGGTTTAATCACACCTCCCCTCAAGTGCGGTTTATTACCGGGGACGTTTCGTTCTCAACTTTTAGAGGAGGGAAAAATCAGAGAAGAATTAATTACCTTAGATGATTTGCAAAGAACCAAAACTATATTTCTCATTAACTCCGTTAGGGGTTGGATACGCCTCAAAAAAGAGGCAAGCGGAGATATTTGGAAAGTTGTAAATAATGGCTGAGATAACGCTTTAAATCGATTTTAGGAGGGGGCCAATTGTGCACCTTACTACAGAATTGACATTGTGCGTAATTCCTGAAAGTGTTAACCAGAGTGCAATCTATTATGAAACAAATACAACCTTGGCATTGGCGACAGCTTCCCCTAAATCAGCGCAGCGGATCGGAGATTTTTCAAATTTTATTTCTCGGTAAAACCGCCGGTGCAGGCTCAATATCGGAGTGTTTCCCCCGCGAGATGGCTGTTCTGCTAGAAAGTCCAGTTACATCTTCTACTAACTTGGCACGATATTCTATTTGTGCAGGTTCTCCCCGGATAATTGACGGTCAATCTCAGCTATGGACACCGCCAGTCGGGGAAATTTTACCTTTTTTGCGCGCTCTTTTGGACTCTCAAGAGCAAAATTTAGCAGTGAATGTACCGCCGGAAATTCCTTTTACGGGGGGTTGGTTGGGATGGCTAGGTTATGATTTAGCATGGGAAATCGAACACCTGCCCCAACTCAATACCGATCCGCTTCCTTTCCCGGTTAGCTGTTGGTACGAACCAGAATCTTTTGCGGTTTTAGACCATCAAACGCAAATTCTCTGGTTGGCTGCGAGTCAACCTTCTCAACTCGATGTTATGCAGCATCAATTAGAGCAAGCCAAGGGAGAAATAATCCAGAATAATTTACCGGAAAATTATCAACAAAATTCCGCTACTCCTATTTTCCAATTATCTCAGAGTGAGTATAAAGAAATAGTGCGAAAAGCTCAGAAGTATATTCAGGCGGGCGATATTTTTCAGGCTAATTTATCTTTGCGGTTTGAAGCCAGTACAGATTGCAGTAGTTGGTCAATTTACCGCGCTTTGCAACGGATAAATCCTTCGCCTTTTGCAAGTTATTGGCAAACTCCGTGGGGGGCGATAGTTAGTTGTTCGCCGGAAAGACTCGTTCAATTATTAGGAAATAAAGTGGATACTAGACCGATCGCGGGAACGAGACGGCGAGGTTTAACCTGCATTGAAGATGAGCAGTTAGCACGGGAATTAATAGAGAATATCAAAGAAAGAGCAGAACATATTATGTTAGTTGACTTAGAGCGCAACGATATCGGGAGGGTGTGTGAATGGGGTTCGGTAAAAGTTAACGAATTTCTGACTATTGAACGCTACAGTCACGTGATGCACCTCGTCAGTAATGTTATCGGTACATTAAGACGAGATTGCGACGCGATCGACTTAATTCGAGGGGTATTTCCGGGCGGTACGATTACAGGTTGCCCGAAAGTGCGCTGTCTGGAAATCATCGAAGAATTGGAACCCGTGAAGCGCAATTTATTTTACGGTTCCTGCGGTTATTTGGACTGGCGCGGGAACCTGGATTTAAATATTTTGATTCGCACCCTTTTATATGCACCAAAAAGTGACGGTACAACCGGGGGAGTTGTTTGGGGACAGGTGGGTGCGGGGATTGTTGCTGATAGCGATCCAGAAAGGGAATGGCAGGAGTCGCTGCAGAAAGCTCAAGCTCAAGTTAATGCTTTGAAATTAGCGGAAATATTTGATTAGATGCGTGTTAGATAAATCGAGTTGTTAAGATTGTTGAAGATTTTGAACGCCGATTTACTTTTGATGCAATACTAATTAAAATCGATCGAAACCAAAAGATTTTTTGTAGTATTAATGTTAGGGAACTGTTGGTATGGTGTTGCCTGATACTTTTTTTAGCGATCGCACTGTGAGTCAGATTCTGGGTGAACTCATGGATATTAGACGAGACTGCCAAAGCTGGTTAGCTGTTGGAGAAGCTCACTATCACGATCGCAAAGGAAAAGCAGAAGCAATTAACAAAGCCCCTGAATGGCTGATTCCTGTGTATCATCCTCAACGAGGCACAATCAACTGCTATAAAGACTGTCTAAACATCAGCAAGTTGTATGAAGCTGGCTGGACATATATAGACGGTAAATTGATAGTGGCAGTTTATTCAACCGTTGACCTTTGTCGAGGCTATCCGGTAGATATTTCCTTACTTGAAAACTACTTGCCTCCCCTGCAAAAATACGGTGTTCCTATGATGATTTTTCCCTTCAAGCGAGAGATAATTCTCCAGGAAAAAATCATCTATGAAACGGAATCTGCCTACGGAACGAAAAGCCAGCTTGTTGATGTCGCTCAAGTTCAAGATATGATACCTAGGGCGTGGTACGATCGAGATTATAAAGTTTTGATCAAATACAGCGATCGGCTAGTGCCTTTATAGGGAAATTTGAAGAGTTAATCAGATGCTAAAGGTGGCGGCGATTATTTCCGGGAGTGGATGGCTGCTCAATGCACTGATCGAGGGGTGCAACAAGGGTAATATTGATCGGGCTTCCTGCCCAAGACTTGCTTTTCACTCCTATGTGTATTGATTGTCCGAACCTACTGCCTCAGAAATAGAACTAAATCCGCGTTTTTCTAACTTTTGCAGCAAACCTTGGAGAATCCGACGCACCATCCAAGGCCCTTCGTAAACCCAACCGGTGTAAACTTGAATTAAACTCGCACCGGCGGCTATTTTTTCCCAAGCATCTTCGGCGGTGAAAATGCCACCAACTCCAATTATGGGTAATTCGCCTTTTGTATATTGCCAGATAAATCGGATTACTTCTGTCGATCGCTCCCGCACAGGAAGCCCGCTAATTCCCCCGGCTTCTTCGGCGATTGGTTTGCCTGTTTCTGGCAATATTTGTGTTTTCAATCCGTCGCGGCGGATGGTGGTATTGGTGGCGATAATTCCTGCTAATTGGTAGGTTTTTGCTAAGTCGAGGATAGATACGAGATCCTCGGACTCCAAATCCGGCGCAATCTTGACTAAAATGGGCTTGATTCCCTGATTTTCTTGTTGCAAGATTTCCAAAATTGTGCTAAGCCCAGCAGCATCTTGGAGCGATCGCAACCCAGGCGTATTCGGAGAGGAAACGTTGACTACAAAATAGTCGCCCCAATCTTTCAGCAGCTTAAAACTCTCCAAATAGTCGGCTGCTGCCTGCTCTAACGGTGTTACCTTAGATTTACCGAGATTGATGCCCAAGGGGAACGGAGACTGAGGCATGGGGCCCTGGGCATCGAGTGGGGACTTTTTCTGTGCTGCCTGAAACCGGGCTGCCATTGCCGCGGCTCCTTGATTGTTAAATCCCATGCGGTTGAGGGCTGCACTGTCCTCCGTCAAGCGAAACAAGCGAGGTTGGGGGTTTCCCGGCTGTGGTTGACAAGTGACAGTGCCAAGTTCGGCAAAGCCAAAGCCAAAATTTGCCCAAATATCGGCAGCTACGCCGTTTTTATCAAATCCGGCGGCCAAGCCGACAGGATTGTTAAAGCTCAGTCCCCACAAAGATTGTTCGAGGCGAGAATCTTGGACTCCCAAAGATTTCTGCAATCGAGAGAGCATTTGGCTGGTGGCGGGGTTTGACTGGGTTCTGGCTGCAAGTTCAAGAACTTGGAGAGTGCGGTTGTGCAGCCACTCGGCATCGGTTTTCAATACGGAAAACAACAGCGGGCGTACACTTGATTGATAAATATCCAATGATTTGTACTGGGGCAATTTACAAATGAGAAAGGAGAAGGAAAATAAAAATATTCACGAGCAGGCAGGGAAGGCGAAGTTTTTACTTCAACCTCGATCGACTTTATCCAATGTTTGAGACTGAAGGATAAGTGAGACGATTATATTATAAGTTGACTCTTTGGCATTTTAATTTTTTGAATCTTTAAGTTAGTAATTTTAAATTAGACAAGGTGCGGGGAAGCTTGGAAATGGGGCAGCAGCAAAGACCAAAGGATTTAGACGAACAAATCGCGACCCTAGAACGCGTTCTCCAGACTCTCCGAGAAGAGGAGAATGTGGAAGTGCTACTTTCGACCACACTCGGTTACTTGCAAGCGGAATTTGACTGGGGTTTGATTTGGATCGGGTTGTACGATCGACAGGCCCACAGATTGTTCGGGAAAGGCGGCATAACTCCTAACGGCGACCAGTCTTTTCTCAAACAGCGGTTTGCCCTCAGCCCAGGGGATTTGCTGGAACAAGTGGTGATTCAGCTCCGGCCGGTGGGAGTCCCGGATTTGCGATCGGAAAACCGAGCCGGAGAATGGCGCAAAGCAGCTCAAACTTTCAATATTCAAGGCACGACTCTGTTTCCGCTGCGCTACAAAGACCGCTGCTACGGCGTGATTTTGCTCGGAACTGAGGTATGGGGAGCGTCGCCCAAGTCGGGGGAAAAAACCCAGTTGGCGATCGTATTTGGAGCGCTGGCAACTGCTCTTTACCAAATAGAAAAAGACTGGCAGCGACAACAAGTTAAACACCCAGATGAGTCTCTTTTAGCGCTGATTTCGCAGTTGGGGGAATTGCGATCGCTCGACCAATACTTGCAAGCTGTTGTCGAACAAACTCATGAATTTATCGAGCCGACACGCACCAATGTTTATTGGTTCGAGCGAGAGCGACGCTATTTTTGGCGCCGAGTCAGCAACCGCGAAGTTACTCCGGGTTTGGGCGGGCCGGCCCGACCGGCTTCGGGCATCACCGTCCAAGACTTGGGAGAATTTTATCAGGCTTTGGGCAGGGAAGAAATGGTTTGGATCGGTGAATCTCAAAGTTCTCTGAAAACTGAGCTAACGGGGCGGTTGATGCAGCAAATCCGCGCTCGCTCTCTGTTGGCGGCGCCGATTGTTTCGGAAGGGGAATTGTTGGGATTTTTGGCAGTCGAAGCCGGCGAACCCCGGATTTGGCAAGACAATGAAAAGCATTATCTGCGGGGAGTGGCGCAGTTAGTGGCTCTGACGGCTCCTGTCTCGGAGATGGAGGAGAAAATTCAGCAAATTGAGATTGATCGAGATTTAACTGCCGGAATAGCTCACGCCATCTACAGCGATGCTGACTGGGAGGCGACTTTGAAAAATACCGCCGAACAGTTGTGCGATCGGCTCAAATGCGAATACTTTTTGCTGCTGCTGTACGGCGAAGAACAAAATCGCTTTGAAATTGTCTGCCAAAATCTGCCCCGCAACCGCAGGTCAGTGCCGTCGCCACTCAACGCCCTCGATGTGGCTGACGTGGGGCTGTTGGAAGAAAGTGCACCTCTAGCTATTGAAAATTGGGAGGAAGACGAGCGGTTGGGCGCTTGGCGGGATGTGTTGGGGGAAGCGGGGGTGCGATCGCTTTTGGCATCGAGCACGAGGGGGAAAAAGAAAGACGGAGAAAACCCCAATCTAAAATCGAAAATCGCCAATGGCAAATCGATCGAGGGTTTGCTGGTTGTCGGACACAATGCAACTCGCACTTGGAGGCGATCTGAGCAAGAATTAGTTCGGCTAGTGGGCGAACAACTCGGATTGATCCTGCACTCGTGGCAGCAGAGTTCGGCAATCGACAAATATCAGCAATTTGAGCGATCTCTCAAATCGGGTTTGGCGGTTTTGCACCATTATCCTGATGAGCAATCTGAGCAAGAGATAGCTGCTGCTTCACCGACGATGTTCCCAGAGTTGCCGCTACAAAAGCTCGATCGTAATTTTGCTCAACACGTTTCCCAGACCATTTCCTGTCCTTTAGTAGCCGTAATTACTTGGAATCCCGGTGAGGAGGAAGGTTCCATCGTAGCGACGGTAGCTGCCAATCCCGTATTTGCCCTCAATCCCGAGGCGGTGATTCCTGTCAAAACAGATGCTTTGATCCAACAAACCCTGGCTGCTAGCGGGGTGGTGCAACAGAGCACGAGCCAACTGCAACTGGCGACGAAGCGGTGGCTCCGCAGTCCGGGAATTGGCGAGATTCTGACGGTGGCGCTGCGGACGGCCCCAGAACACGCTCCGGCGGGCATTGTGGTGGCTGCGGACGCTCCGGGCCGCCAGTGGTCGGAGTTGTCGGTGAGTTTACTCAGCTCGATGGCGTCTCAGTTGGCTTGGTGGCGCAGGTATTTGGCGGTGCAATCGATCCAGGAGTCGCAGCGATTGGATCTGGAGTTGCTCAACTGGTACAAACAGCGCCGTTTTGAGGAGTTTTACCGCACGGTGGGAGCGGGGGTGAAGGAGTTGGGGGAGTTGAGTCAGTCGATTTTGCAGTCGGCGAAGGAACAAAAGGATGCTCTGAAAATTTTGCGCTACCAACAGGTTTTGCGGCAAATGGGCAATGCTTTGGGGTCAACTCATTTGCTGCTGAAACAGGAACATTGGCGGCTGCAATTCGGACAAGATGCGGTGCCTGTGAGCGCTTGGCTGAGGCGATCGCTCGATCGAACGGCCTCCCTGGTCAAACAGTCGAAAGTCTTGCTGGATGTGCACAGAGAAACTGCTGTGTCGATGCCTGCGGGTCAGACTTTGAGCGTTCGCGGGGACAGTATCAAGCTGGATTTGATCCTGTGCGAATTGCTGGCGACGGCTTGCAGGCGCTCTGCTGTTGGCGCCAAGATTGAGATTCGCTCTCAGTTGTTGGGGGAAGATTTGTTAGAATTGTCTGTGATCGATAGCGGCGCGTGCGATCGACAGTTAATTGCTGCCTTCAACGGCGGTTCCGAACCCGATATATTAGCGGTTTCTAGTTCCCATAGGTCGATCGTGCAAAATCTTTTAATTTGTCAGCGAGCAGTACGCTTAATGGGGGGAAACTTTTCTATAGAAATGTTAGAAAACAATTTAATTGTGGCTCGTTTAGTGCTGCCCCTAGCCAATTCTTAAAATTCTGTACGGGCGAGTTCGCCCGTACTTATAGTTATTGTAGGGTGCGTCAGGGGAAAATTTTTTAGTCTTTAGTGGTCACATTCAGCCCTGACGCACCCTACTAACTAAAGGGACTGTGTTTCCCACTTACCGAATTTTTTTATGAATGATTAACATCCAAGGTATTAAAAACCCTCTGCCTAAACCGATGAAGTAACAGTTTCCGCCGCCTCAGAACTGGGGAAAAACCTTTGAGTAATCCAAGCAGTTACAATATGAGAAAGCAATCCCATCGGCCCAGCAAAAAAACACAAAGCCAAAGAGTGAACAGTCCAAACTCCTGTCCGCTGTCCTTCCCAATAAATCCAGCGCCCGACAAACAAGTCCATCACTAAAAAATGTATCCATCCCGTAGCCGCCGCCGTTTCTTCCCCCAGAAACTTAGCAATATCTGCTAACTTGGGATTGGACAAAGCAGCCGCATTTTCCGCAGTTAGACTGCTACCAAACAAATATATGTACAAAACGGCGAGCACTGCAAACGGAATAAAGGAATTCATCACTTTTCGGGTAATTCCCCAGTTGGGTAATAAAATCATAATTGCCCAGAAAGGCACAACGAACAGATTACCGACATTAAAAATTAGTTCTGGTGTCATAGTTGGCTCTTGGCTCCTGCGAAGGCAATGCAATTAAGGATGTTAAGATTACTTTACACAATTTTTGCGGAAATTTCTCAAAATCCGAAAAAAATCTCATTCACAAATGAAATAGAATTGCTATACTTATCTAAAATTTCAAATCTCGCATCTAAAATCGATTAAGGCAGCACAGCCCATGACAAATTATAATAACTTTGCCGAGTGGTGCAAGCACAAAGAAAATATCTCTCCCGGCGCCAAAGATACGGTAGAAATACTGTTGCAAATATCAGATACTTCAGATTGCGATCGAGCCAACGAACTGCTTTCTAATACAACAGAACTTAACCTCAAAAACCTTCAACTTACTGATATCAGCCCCCTCTCATCTTTCACTCAACTTACTAATCTCATCCTCGGTAGTAATCAAATATCTGACATCGCTCCCCTGCAAGCTTTAACTAACCTGAAAACTCTGGTTATAGATGTCAATCAAATATCAGATATCAGCCCGCTTTCATATCTAATAAATCTGACTCAACTCGTTCTCGATACCAATCAAATCTCAGATATCAGTCCCCTAGCAGGTCTAACTAATATTACCGCACTTGTCTTGTTTGACAACAAAATTTCCGACATCACTCCGGTGAAAAATTTAACTAACTTAAATGCGCTGATTCTCTACAAAAATCAAATCTCCGATCTCGCTCCTCTGGCAAATTTAACTGAACTCCAGACACTCTACCTTTACAATAATAAAATATCGGATATCACCCCGCTGGCTTCCTTGAAAAATCTCAAAACGCTGTTTCTCTTCGGAAATGAAATATCTGACCTTACTCCGCTGGAATCTCTAACAAACTTAAATAAATTGGTTTTATTCCAAAATCAAATATCCGATATTAGTCCTTTGAAATCGCTCACTAATTTAATTGAACTAAACCTGGGTAACAATCAAATATCAGATATCAGTCCGTTGAAATCGTTAACTAATTTGACTGAACTTTATTTGTTCAACAATCCGATTTCGGATAGCAGCGCGCTACAAGCTTTAAATAATTTATTTTTACTAGACTTGTACAACAATCAAATCTCTGATATCAGTTCCCTGCAATCTTTGCAAAAGTTAACTACGCTGGACTTGCGCGGGAATCCCATTGTTAATAAAATTTGTCCTGTCAATCCTGAATCTATATGTAGGTTTTAATTAATTATTAAGGTCGAGGCAAGATTGCGGTTTATAGAGTATAATGTCAAAGGTCAATATCAGGAGAAAGTGATGAGCGGACACGATGCTTTAATGTTAGGATTGCTACTGTTGCCAGGTTTGGCTTTATCGATCGCAATTATGGGCGCTTTTGCCGCTGGTGGATAATCAGTTTTGGCAGCAGGCAGATTTTGTAAAAAGTAGTCTTTTCCTCGTGCCCTGGCTCTGGCTGGGAACGCATTTCACTATTGCTTTGCCTCCTGTTTTTTTGCCAGCGAGGCAGAGCCTCTGGATCTCGGTTCCCCGCCAGAGGCAGGGAACCACTTAATTTCCCTTCTTCCTTCTTCCTTTTTCCTTCTCCCTTCTTCCTTCTTCCTTCTTCCTTCTTCCTTCTTCCTTCTTCCTTCTTTCTTCTTCCTTCGCTTACCAAAAAATCGGGTCTAAAGCCCCCTCCTTCTAGGACGGCTTTAATTCCCACAATGTGTGAATAATTGTTAAACATACAGATTTGCAAGTAAAAGTCTTTGTAGAAGTGGTAGGCTATTCCAATGATAGTTTTAGAGTTTAAGTTAAAGGGCAAAACGGAGCAGTATCGGATCATCGACGACATGATTCGGACGGCTCAATTTGTCCGAAACAAAACTCTTAGGTATTGGATAGAAAATCAAGGAGTTAAGTTAGTAGACCTGTACAAACAATGCGCCATCATGGCAAAAGAGTTTGAATGGGCAGGCAAGCTTAATTCGATGGCACGTCAGGCTTCGGCAGAACGTGCCATTTTTGCTATCCAACGTTTCTTTGCTAATTGCAAAGCCAAGAAACCAGGGAAAAAGGGATACCCGCAGTTCAAGAAACATACTCGATCCGTTGAGTATAAAACTTCGGGTTGGGAATTTTCTACCGACAAAAGATGCTTGACACTTAAGGATGGTTTTGCTGCTGGAAGGTTTAAGTTAATCGGTAGTCGGGACTTGCATTTTTATGCACCCAGTGAGATAAAGCGAATCAGAATTGTGCGTCGTGCCGATGGCTACTACGCACAATTTTGTATCAATGCGGAACGAAAAGAGGAATTCGTTTCTACTGGTGAAATTATTGGAATAGACGTTGGACTAAACCATTTCTATACTGATAGCGATGGCGAAACAGTTGCCAACCCTCGATATCTCCGTAAAAGTGAAAAAGCTTTGAAGAGATTGCAGAAGCGAGTTTCTCGAAAAAAGAAAGGCTCGGGTAATCGGAAGAAAGCGATCAACAAGTTAGGAAGAAAACATCTGAAGGTCACTCGGCAGCGTAAAGACTTCGCCATAAAGACGGCGTTGTGCGCGGTAAAATCTAACGATTTTGTAGCCTACGAAGACCTTCATGTGCGGAATATGGTCAAAAATCACAAGCTTGCTAAATCTATTAGCGATGCAGCGTGGTCACAAACTTGATCATTATTTGGAGTATTTTGGAAGAGTGTACAGCAAAACAATAATTGCTGTGGCTCCTCAGTATACTTCTCAAACCTGTTCAAATTGTGGAAATCTTGTTAAGAAAACGCTGTCAACTCGAACCCACATTTGTGGTTGCGGTACGATATTGGATCGCGATCACAACGCCGCGAATAACATTTTGGCGAAAGGGTTGAAGCAGGCAGGAGTTGGCTTTAATTTAAATACGGTGGGGCACACCGAAATCAAAGCTTGGGGACAGACCGATCTCTACTCAATGGTGGCAGCAAAACAGAGATAAGTTCGACTGATTGATCCAAGAATCCCCGCGCCTTCAGGTCGGGGAGTGTCAAAAAAATTGTGCTGTCACATCGGAATTTACCAAAGTATTCGCGCACAAAATACCCGATGCTGCGACAGCGGGCACGCCAATTCCCGGCATGGTGCTGTCTCCCACGCGATACAAGCCTTTGACTGGTGTTTGCGGCCCGGGAAATGTGCCTTTTCCGGCGGCAATTGCAGGCCCGTAAGTTCCTTGATATCGATGCAAAAATCGGGCGTGGGTTAGCGGTGTGCCGATCGACTCTAAGACTATCCGCGATCGCAAATCCGGTATAATTTTTTCTAAAGCTTGAAACAGAGATTGCGATCGCTCTTGCTTTTTCTGCTGATACAATTCGCCATATTCCCAACCTTCGTAAGGTTCCAATGTATAAGCGTGAATGGCGTGATGTCCGGGCGGCGCCAGAGTTTCATCCCACACTGTAGGAATCGAAATCATGCAAGTATTTCCGGGTACTGTAATGTCAATCTTGCTGTCGTGAACGACGACGTGGTGGCCGGTCAAACCTTCGAGTCCTTCGGCTTTAATTCCTAAATGCAGGTGCATGAAACTGTCTACTGCTGGCATCGACAAAGCGTTTTTTCGGTAGCTTTTCGGCAAATCTTCAGGCCGCAGTAATTTTGTATAAGTATCCCAGATTGTGGCATTGGAAATGACAATTGGGGCGCGGATAATTTCGCCATTTTTCAAGCGAACGCCAGTGGTTTTGCCGGATTCAACTAATATTTGCTCGACGGGAGCTCCCAGGCGCAATTTTCCTCCCCAGCGCTGCAAGCCTCTGACTAAAGCATCGACGATCGCACCGCTGCCACCTACAGGATATTCGATCGCACAGCGCGATCGTTCGCCAATCATAAAAGCTATTTCCGGCGCGACAGTTCCGTGCGCTTTCAAACCAGACAGCAAAAAGCACTCCAAATCGATCAAACGCCGCACCCAAGGGTCACGCACGTCCCGATCCATCAAGGAACCTGCTGAACCCGCGATCGCACCTACTAGCGGCAACAGCTTCAGCAAAGCAGGCGAGTACCGAGACAGCAAAACAGGTATCAACTGCCAGTCGGATCTCAGCGCTAAAGCCGGAATTCCACGCAAAGCTTCATACAAAACTAATAAATTTTGTTGAAATTGCTGTAATTCTACAGCACCTTGCGGTGCGAATTTAGCTACAGCATCTAAGTAACTTCTCGCATCAGCATAAATCGGTAAACTTCCCTCTGGAAAATGGTAATGCCCCAGCGGATCGTAAGAAATTGCAGCGATCGATTCCTCCAAAACATCAAAAACTTGCCGCAAAGGATTGAACGAGCGGGAGTCAGTCAAACCGCAATAAAAAGAAGGCCCCGAATCAAAGTGAAATCCCCGGCGCGAAAAGCTGTGAGCTGCCCCGCCCGCTATGATGTGGCTCTCGCAGACGAGCACCTGCTTCCCGTAGCGAGCTAGCATCGAGCCTGCGACTAAGCCCCCAATACCGCTCCCAATTACGATCGCATCAAAGTCTTGCATTTATCAAATGTGGTATAATTGTATTATTTCTTGCTAAGTGTTGACCCGCCCAAAAACGGGTACCGTGCCACCTACGCTCCTGAGTGGAGATACTAAAATTTTAGACTCAAGTTCTGGTTCCCAGATTCACGGCGCTGCAAGTAAATCTCAAATCTAAAATCTCAAATCTCAAATCGACTGACAGGGTATTTTTATGGGAGGAAAACTATGAAAGCTTTATCTATTTTAGATGAAGTTGTTCGCGAATTAGAACAAGACGTGAATCTCTCGCGCATTAAAAAAATAATATTTTTTGCTTGTAAAGAGTTCTGGGAAAACGACCCTGCCCAACTCGCCAGCGCCGATGTAAGGATTTTAATCGAAGAACTGTGCGCCAAATACAGCCGGTTAGAAGATATTGAAGCAGTTTTAAATAGTATAGTCTCTAAGGTTAATAAAAAAACCGAGTATGCTTTAGTAGCCGACCTCATAGTCTGTCAACTTAGCAGGCTGTATGAATTTGAAGACTTCACCAAATTAGAAGTAAACATATCTAGTTTTGGCGGTCAGGAATCTCCCGCATTTGAAGAACACTTTAGTTCGGAAGTACCCAGCAGCGAAGAAAGGGCAAGAAACCCCGGCACTTTATTTGATGTGCGACAAAAAATTTTGCAGCAAACAAATCCGCTGAGGGCGAAAATCCTCATTTTTTCTACTCTTTATCACCAGTTTACTTTTAGCGATCGCGACTGGCTACTTCTGAAAACTCAAGAACTTGACAATCTACTGCGACAACTGTTTAATGTCTGTACCACCCTAGCCGAACTGGAATCTCAGTTGTACAGAACTGCTAGCAATCTCGACAACAGAGATGAAAACGACCAAGCAGCGAGCGTAATCATCAAAGCGATGAATCCTTGTTACGCAAAAATGCAACAGGAAGAACCCCATGAAGCCGAATCTTCGGCTAGTGAAGATTACGATCAGACACATTTAAACAACAGTGTTTATCAAGAGATCGAGCTGGTGGACAAAGGCAGCGATTATTTTGATCCAGGCGAGATTACCCACATCCTTCAAGCTGCTCCACCTCACTATCATTATGACCCTCAAAAGAGTTACTTAGTGCCGGACACGGCAGAAAATCTACCGTTTCAAGAACCAGAAACCAGCAATAATTATCCTACTGAGTTCAGACAGGAAATGGTAGAAACATTCCCAGTTGCAGAAATGCCGACTATTATCGAAATTTTAGAACCTGCTGCTCCTGTTATTATAAATATTAGCGATTCCATCAAACGCAAGTTGGGATTGGAAGAAGAAATGACAGAATTAGTCAGTCAAAGTGCTAACTCCGCCACAGCGCAAATAGAAAATATATTCACCCAGTTAGAATCAGCCTTAAATGGAAAGTTTTCAACCGGAAGTGCAGAGGATCGTTTGTACTGGAAATATAAAAATCTCAGAGAGTATGTAGGCAAAGTTCAGAAGTTTACCGATAAATTGCTGGAAATTTTGATTGAATTGGAGTCAAAAGAAAGCGGAAAAAATCTTTCTAAAATCCCAGAAAATATGGCAGACAATATTTCCGAAATCCCGCCGGAAAACTCTAGCCCTAAAGCAAATCAGTATCAGCTTCTGGAAATGGCAAAACAAGGCAAACCAAAGGCGATCGCCCAATTGATTAATCAATTGCTACAGCCTAAAGGAATTGCTGCTACAGTAGGATTTAAAGACGGTTGGCTCCATGTGATTCTGGAGTCTGCTGAAGTACCAAACCAACAGAGTACAGCTACATACATTCACAAAAAACTGTGTACTTTAAAATCAAAATATCTTACTCATGTGAAAATTCACGGGCGACAGTTAGGCAGCAAAACAGTTTCTTGGACTCAAGAATTTGTCAATCAAAATCATTAAATATCCCGACTTAAGTCAGGGGCTAGACAAACTAATTCCGCCTGCGCGAACAGAAGAATTTTAACAATTCTAGAAATAGCAGATTGTACCTAATTAACAACAAAAACAAATATGAATGCCAGCGAAATTTTAAGGCGATATACATCAGGAGAACTAGATTTTCAAGGTATGAATCTCAGAGGGGTATACCTGAGCGGTGCCGATTTAATTGGCGTCAATTTAAGTAATGCTGACCTCTGGGGTGCAAACTTAGCGATGTCGTACCTGAGCAGAATTAACCTTCAGCGCGCCAATTTAACTAATGCAAAGCTGTGCGGTGCTAACTTAAATCAAGCAAACTTGAGCGGAGCAAATTTGTCCGATGCAGACTTCCACGGAGCGACTTTGCAAGGTGCAGACTTTCGCAGAGCCAATATCTCTTTGGCAGTTTTTATTGATGCAAATTTGAGCGATGCAGATATGCGAGGTGTGAATTTGCAAGGTGCAGATTTGCGCGGGGCGTGCTTGCGGGGTGCAAATTTGCGGAAGGAGGTGCGGATTTTTGAGGGTGCAAATTTGCGGGGTGCAAATTTGCAAGGTGCCGATTTGCGGGGCGTCAATTTGCAAGGTGCCGATTTGACTAAAGCTAATCTCAGTCACGCGAATTTGACAGAAGCATCTCTGGGGGAAGCAAATCTGACTCAGGCGAATTTGAGCGAAGCTATTTTAGATGGCATATATTTGACTGAAGCAACTTTGGTAGAAACAAATTTTTCCTGGGCTGTAATGACAAATGCTAAGTTGGAAAGAGCTGTGTTAATTGATGCTGAATTTGCTGGCGCTAACTTGCGGGGTGCATTTCTTCCTGATGTTAAGTTGAGCAATGCTAATTTAGTTATGGCTGACTTGAGTCGAGCTAATTTAGTGAGGGCTGATTTAAGTCGAGCTAATTTGAATCAGGCAAATTTGAGTGAAGCTGATTTGACTGATGCTTACCTGGCTAGAACAGATTTGCGGGAGGCAATTTTGCACCGCACAACTTTGATTAGGGCAGATTTGAGCACTGCTAATTTAGCGGGGGCTCAGTGGCGCGGTACAATTATGCCGAATGGAGAAATGCACGGATAATTACTTGTACTAGCAATTTAACGCTCTCGGGAAAATAGTTAATTTAATAGTTAAGGAAATTTCATATAATTAAAAAAAATAGTGCAATGCTGTGTTAAATCCAGGAAAAATTTTACAAGAACGTTATCAATTGCAACAGCGTTTAGGGCGCACAGCGACCGGTCATCAAACTTGGCGAGCAGTAGATTTAGAGTTTCAAGAACAGGTGACACTAAAAATGTTAGCTTTTAGCCCGGAAATGCAGTGGGAAGAACTCAAGCTCTTTGAAAGAGAAGCACAAGTTTTGCAGGCGCTAAATCATCCCCGCATTCCTTGCTATCGAGATTATTTTTCCCTGGAGAGGGAAGCCGGATCGGGATTGCCTTGGTTTGGGTTAGTGCAAGATTATATTCCGGGGTTTTCGCTTCAGGAATTGTTAGAAAATGGTCAGCATTTTTCCGAAAAACAAGTACGAAAAATTGCCACTGAAGTTCTGGAAATTTTAATTTATTTGCATGAATTAAGTCCCCCGGTTTTGCACCGAGATATTAAGCCGAGTAATTTAATTTTGGGGGAAGATCAGCAGGTTTATCTAGTAGATTTTGGTGCGGTACAAGCTCAAGCGGCGGTGACAGGTGTAACGTTTACAGTGGTAGGAACGAGTGGCTATGCACCCTTAGAACAGTTTTGGGGGCGGGCGGTGGCGGCTTCGGATTTGTATGCTTTGGGAGCTACTTTAATTCATTTGTTAACGGGGGCGACTCCTGCGGATTTGCCACAGAAAGATTCTCGGATTCAGTTTAGCGATCGCGTGAGTGTCAATCCTACTTTGGTAAGCTGGATTGAGAAGATGACGGAAATCGGGTTAGAAAAGCGTTTCCCCCTGGCTAGAGAGGCTTTAGCCGCTTTGAAATCGGGCAACATACAAGGAGCTAATCTTCAAATTGCGACTGTTCGGAAAATTGCTAAACCGCCTCACAGTCTCATTCAAGTTAGCAAATCAGCGACGGAGTTACACATTAAAATTCCGGCTCTCTTAGTCAGAAAGCCTTTATTCTCTGCTTATCTAGGAACAGTAATGCTAATGATATTCATCCCGACAATTATCCCCTTTTTAACAGGAGAATTGAGCATAGGGGTAGTAATTTCGGTACTTATAATAGGTTTCTTAGTTAAGGTTATTTTTGAGATAAAGCAAGTTAAATTTAATCGCAAATATTTTAAAATAACACATCTGGTATTGGGGTGTAAATACTTACAAGAAACAGGAGAAATGTCAGAAATCTTGGGTGCTTTCATTCACAATAACTCTCTTTCGGGAAATCAAATCAAGATTCGTGCCGGTAACGATATGGGAACTTACTTTTATGTTGTAGCAAAAAATTTGAAAGAGGTTGAGGCGGCTTGGTTAGCGCAAGAAATTCAAGATTGGTTAAATTTAAGATAAATTTTTGTAGGGCGAAGCCTTGGTGATTAATTTTTTTTGTATAATAGACATCTCCCAACTCAAAATGGGTGACGCGCTTACTTATAGGGTGTCTAAAATACAACTTTAAAAGAGTTATGCTAAGGCTTTCAAGAAAAGACCCGAATTAAAGTCAGTATATGTTATTACCCGATCGCCCAAAAAACATTAAATTTTAATTCAATTTTCTCCCTTCACAGGCAAAACGATCGCAAACTCAGTGCCAACTCCCGGCTCGCCATTCACCTCGATGCTTCCGCCATGTTTCTCTACCGCAATCTGGTGGACAATTGCCAACCCCAATCCAGTTCCTTTTCCGACACCTTTCGTCGTGAACAAATGGTCGAATATCTGCTGTTTAATTTCCTCTTTGATTCCGGTGCCGTTATCAGCTATTTTAATTTTAATGTACCCTTCGCCAACTATATCAGTGCATATCGTGATGCGGTTGGGATTGGCGGTAATTTCGCTAAAAGTGCGTCCTATATTTGACTCTTCTAAGGCATCGATCGCATTGGCAAGGATGTTCATGAAAACTTGATTTAATTGACCGGGAAAACATTCTATTTTAGGGAGATTGCCGTATTTAGTGATAACTTCGATCTGCGGGCGGTGTTCGTTTGCTTTGAGGCGGTGTTTCAAAATTAAAATAGCGCTATCAATGCCTTCGTGAATATTAAAAGGAACTTTGTAGTCTTTGTCGCCTCGCGAGAAGGTACGCAAACTGTTGCTGATGCTGCAAATGCGTTCGCATCCGAGTTGCATTGAATCAATCATCTTTGGTAAATCTTCCAAAAGATAATCGATGTCTATCTCTTCGGCGTGGTCGGCAATTTCCGATGGCGAGGCAGCGGAGCGATACAATTCTAAGTGTTCGATTACATCTTCCAAACTCCTTTTACCTTCGCTTAAATTGCCAGAAATAAACCCAATCGGATTGTTGATTTCGTGGGCGACTCCGGCGACTAAATTGCCCAAAGCTGACATTTTCTCGCTTTGGACGATTTGCAGTTGCGCTTGCTGTAAATTTTTTAAAGTTTGTTCGAGCTGTTGATTTTGCTCTTGCAAAAGTTCTGCGGCTCGCTTGCGCTCGGTGGCATCCACGCCCAAACCGATAATCCCGATTGTCTCGCCCTGGGAATTTTTTAACTGCACTTTGGTGACTTCTAAATAGTGCAGTTTGCCGTCAACAAGTCTGAGAGTTTCGTTGGAGTAATGCGGCGAATCTTGGGCAAGGCAGGCCGCATCTGAAACCAGACAGTTCGCTGCATTCTCTCCGAGTATATCTTTGTAATGATCGACAGCTAAAAACTCGCTCAGGGGCACGCCCACATCTTCACAAAATGTCTTGTTGAAAAACTGTACTTTACCTCTAGGATTAACCATCCAAATCCAAATCGGAGCGACATCAAGAATTGCTTGCAGCATTTGTTTCTGCTCCGCAAGCTGAGCTTCGGTTCGGCTAATTTTTACTAGCGATCGCTCTAATTGTTGGTTATAATCCTGATATTTTTTATAGAGCAGAGCATTTTGCAAACAGATGGCTGCCTGGGAAGACAGGAGATTGAGAAGTTGCAGTCGATCGCGGGTAAAAACTTTTGCGGTTAAGCGATTTTCCAGATACAAAATGCCGACTAAGCTGCCTCGATCGAGAATCGGCCAACACAGCAGGCTCTGCGGTTGATATTTGAGGATGTAGGAGTCGGAATCCCAATCACGTTGTTGAGTGAGATCCCGAACAATCACAGGTTTCAATAAATTTTTAACGCAGTCAACAATTTTGAGGGGCAAGATATCGCTGTTGTCATCGAGTTTTGCGGATGATAAGTCGATCGCCCACTCGACTCCCGAATTGTCGAGCGTGCTGGTAGCCGCGATTTCCCATTGATTGCCGTTTGGTAAAATCAGCGCTCCTTTGTCAGCTCCTGTATTTTTCATCGCCAGTTGCATGAGTTTGGCAATCAGTCGATCGAGTTCTCTTTCACTAGAGAGCGCTTGACAAGCTTTGAGCAGTGTTGAAAAATTCCCGAAATCTGAGACACTCGCCGAAACAGACGGATGAATGGATGGATGAATGGATGGATGAATGGATGGATGAAGCGATTGATTTTGCCCAGCAGGTGTTGGAAAATTTGCTAATGAATTTGCAGGGAGTTTTGCCTGTTCTAAAATCGGTTTTAATAATTGAGGATAACGTTTTTCTAAGTCATCAATTTTTGCTCTGTCTCCCCAGCGGACATAGCAATCATAGGCATCTATCATGTAGATTCTGGCAATTTTTTCCCTTCCTAATGACAGGTAAAATTTAGCAGCGAGTTCGCAGGCAAGAGCTTCTTCATTGACATATTCGTTAGCTTTAGCTCCGGTAATAGCTCGATCGTACAATTCCATTGCTTCTGCTGTCTGTCCCAAAACGCCCAGCAATTCTGCCTCAACCAGATCGAACTTGTGTTGGTAATTGATCGGCGTATGGTGCGCGAATTCTTTGAGTTTTTTCTGACTAGCCCCAACGCGATCAAGGATTTGTTGGCGCTCCGCCGGTGGGGCCTCTGCATAGATTGCCAAATCTGCCAGCGCATCATAAAAGTCGTGCATCATCGTTACTAGCATCAAAACACAATTCCCAAGATAAGGTTTACCTCCATTTCCCCTGTCGATTGGCTGCGGATTACTGCTCTAATATATCCTGAATCCGTGGCCTCTTTTTGCTAAATTTTATACACCTCTATATAGCAGGTAACAGTCAAGATTAATTGAAAGATTGGAAGGTTTAATGTATTTGTAAATAACCGGTCTGCATTTCAGTCTGTCGAAAATTTTTCTTCTGTTTAGGACTATTTCTACCGATGCAATTAACGGTCGCTAATGCAACTTTTGGAGATTTGGGCAGCACCGCCTCTCGGAAATCCTCCGCCACAATAGCGTAGGTTTGAGAATTTTAGCGGCGGGTTGTCGGTCTTTCTCCCCCATGAATCGATCGATAGCCGATCGAGAATCTGTGTACGATTGCGCGATTGCGCGATCGAGCGATACCCCGGTATTACCCTAGTCAAATATACTCCATTTATTATTGTGTCCATATTGGCTGACCTCAACCCAGACATTAACTTGACAAAACTTGGTCTATCTATCTTAGGGCATAAACACCATAATTTTCGAGCTGTAGATCAAAAAATCAAATTATCTATTAAAAAATAATGTTTTATACTTGAGCGATCGCGATTAAAGCTGTTTACTTACGTATAAGTTTCTGCTCTTAATCTCAAAGGCGATTAAATAAACGCAAAATTCCGTATAAACACTGCCTTGTCATGTATTGAAAAATACACACCTTAATTAATTGAATTTAATATAGCTCGATCGCCCAAATTTCCGCAAAGCCGATCGAAAAGTTATTACCTTAAAAAGTCCAAATACAATCTATATATATTATAAAGAATCCGTCGTGAGAGCAGTGGCATTCCAGTCCCCCGAATTTATCTCGCGCAAGTCAATGCTTCAATTCTTTAATCTTTAATCTAAAATCGATTTACCGAAAGCATCCAGGATACAGGCCCCGAATTTATCTCGCGCAAGTCAATGCTAAAATCTAAAATCTAAAATCTAAAATCTAAAATTGATTGACTTTACCTACATTCCGACAGAGGTTAAAACCCCTGTCGGAATGTAGCTTCCAGAAAAGGAAACAGCGTTATTTGAGATTAGTAGTCTGTCGCTCTTTGGGCCTATCGTTGAGTTCAGTCAATATCTCGATTCACTTTCGAGCAAATATCGTCTGAGGCATCTTGAGCCTTCTATCTTGCATCTCGTGCTGCATCATTGATATTTTCTTGGCCGCCGGCGGTATTATATCTCAGAGACTCAGTACCCTCTGATACTCTTTCTTTTGCTCCCTCGGTGGCTTCTTTAACAATATCTTTTGCTCCCTTCAAGCCTTCGCGAGTGTTTTCTTTAAGATTAGCAAAGCCTTGTTTGGTTTTGTCGCCAAAGTCATCAGCTTTCTGCTGGGCGGTGCGAGCATCCTCCTTGATCTTTTCGCCAATTTGGTCGAGTTTTTCAGGCGCATCATCCGCTACCCGCCGCACATTTTCACCTACATTGTTGCTAGATTTCGTGTCAATGCGGCGCTGCGCTTGATCTTTGAGAAGCTGAGCTTTTGCTTCTGTTGTTGTCATCTTTTTGTTTCTAGGATCGACATCGCTGTAATCGTTCATGCCGCCTTTGAATTCGGACGTTACAGCGCCGCTCGGCACTTCTTCTCTAATTTGGTCGGCAGTTTTTCCTTTTCCTGTCATCACATCAGTTTTTCCTGCCATAATATCAGGGGCGCTGCTGCAGGCCGTACTCACAAATACTAAAATGCCAGCCAGAAAAACTGTTAAAATTTGTACAGCTCGAATTTTTTTCAGAAATGCAGTTAGTGTCTTCATAAAAATGCTCGGTAAGTGGGAAACAAGCGTGGCTTGAGCCCTGAGAAGGAAACGACGCGGCGGTTTCAACCGCTTTGAATCGCCTTTCGGGGTTGGAGAGGTATGGTTGCCCCTCCGATGGAGATATGGTTGTCTCCTTTCTCCCTTGCGGGGTAATGTTCGTGCAGACCTGGTTATAAAGGCTTGTTAGACCTGCAACACTGTTTCAGTGACTTTAAAACTGTTTAATTGCAGATGACAGAGCGGAAAACTGGCGTCGCATTCACCGGTGTCGTGACCTAAATAACGTCTCCGCCATGCGGGGGTCTGGTCAGAACAGCTTGCAATTTCTTACAAGCTCAGTGGCACTTAGCCCTGAGTTCCTGACAAAAATGCTCCTTTCTATTGTGAGATGCTCAAATGCCTGGTGGTTTTGTAGATGGCTAGCCTTACCAAATTAGGCACTTAAACACTTTTTTAAGTATACGAATAGAAACCGTAGCTTTTCATCTATCCCAAGTTACATTCCTCAAGTTATAGTAGGAGGAAGAAGGAAGAAGGAAGAAGGAAGAAGGAAGAAATAAGAAGGAAGAAGGCTCTTCAGCTTGGCGAGCGGAGAGAAATCACCAATCAGGAAGAAGGAATGAATAATCCTCAATCTTTTACCCATTATTAAAAGTCGCAGCACAGCCCACCGGAGAAGGCAAAGTCGTTTGCATACATAGCTGTTTGGTTCTCCATGCCTCCACTATGTTGAAATGTTGTGCGTGTTCGGCTCAAAAAAAACCTTCTAGTCAGGAACTAGAAGGAATGTGGTGTATTATCTCAAGTACAACAAGGTCTTTAATCGCAATTGTGATGGCACATCCCGATCGCACACATCTGTCTAATGGCTGAAAGTATTGTACAGTTACTAAGGATTTTGAATCGCTGTTTTTAGACTTTTGCAGAATTCGCCGATCGCCTCTAAACCCTGTTCTGGAGTACCTTCTGCCAACCGTTTGACAAAAGCACTACCAACAATCGCAGCATCTGCACCCCATTCTTTCACTTGGCGAGCGTGTTCGGGTTGCGAGATACCAAACCCGACGCCGATGGGTTTGTCGGTGACGGCGCGAAGTTCTTGCAGCAACTCTTTTGCTCTCGTTTCTAAGCCTTCGCGTACTCCCGTCACCCCCGTCACACTGACTAAGTAAATAAATCCTTGAGACTGACGAGCGATCGCTTCTATACGACTTTTGGG
This sequence comes from Microcoleus sp. D3_18_C2, assembly GCF_036702395.1. NCBI lineage: Bacteria > Bacillati > Cyanobacteriota > Cyanophyceae > Oscillatoriales > Microcoleaceae > Microcoleus > Microcoleus sp. D3_18_C2. The sequence goes on from NZ_JAUBTG010000018.1 coordinate 42,418, forward strand.
ACTTGTCGGCGCAACTAATAATGTTAGTTCAATCCCTAATTTGTTGGCAGGTTGGATGAGACTGTCTGCTTCTTCTAAGGGCAAGTCTGGTACAACCAATCCCTGAACTCCAGCACTTTTGATTTGCTGCAAGAAGGTTTCTATACCTCGGTACAAAATCGGGTTGTAGTATGTGAAGAGAATGATGGGCGATCGCAAATTCGGACTAACTTTCGCTACCATTTCCAGCACCGAATCTAACCGCGTCCCCCGCTGTAGAGCCCTTGTAGCAGCAGCTTGAATCACCGGCCCGTCAGCTAGCGGGTCAGAATAGGGAACGCCAAGCTCGATCGCATCTGCACCATTGTCATCCAAAATTTGCAGTGCTTTAGCCGTTGTCTCCAAGTCTGGGTCGCCAGCAGTAATAAAAGGAATCAATGCACATTGGTGGTTCTTGCGTAACGTTTCAAAACAATTAGAAATAGTCATTAGTTATTAGTCATCAGTCATTGGTTGTTGGCAGTTGGTTGTTGGCAGTTGGTTGTTGGCAGTTGGTTGTTGGCAGTTGGCAGTTGGTTGTTGGCAGTTGGTATTAGCTAATAACAACTAATATCATGTCCGAGCGATTAACCATAATAGCCCGGTCGGGGCGGGTTTTTGAGATTGTCAATTATGGGCGGTATTGTTTGTGAACCCGCCCCTACAAAAATCGCGATCGCTCGACCGGACATGATATAACAACTAACCACTGACAACTAACAACTAACCACTGACAATTGACAACTAACCACTGACTAACTATCTTTTTCCTGCTCAATTTCGGCTTGAAGTTTGGCTAATTCTTCAGGAGTGAGTGCATCCAGTTGCTTCTGCAAGACAGCTTCTTTGTAGTCTTGCAATTGCTGGCTGTAGGTCATATTTTGAGTCAGTGCTCGAAATAAATAAGTCACCAGCCAGCCAATCAAGCCAGCAACCAAAAACAACTGACTCCAAATCCCGGCATTCATACTGTCGAGTCCGGCAAATTGCAGTAGCAAGTAGACAAACCCACCTGCTACAAAAAAGCCGACACTGATTCCAATTACGTCAATACGTCGCATTTAGGCTTCTATCTGCCGCCGTTTGGGCCGAAAATTCAAAAATGGAGCTAGGAGAAACATACCTGGGAAGAAGAAGAACATCAAGAAGTACATGAAGCCGCGCTCAAAAGAGGTAGCGACGTACCAGCGGCTGTTCAGGTAAGCGTAGGTGGCCGCGGGTACTACCAGGAGGTAGGCTCCTGCCAAGACGGCGTAAAGCAGTAAGGTAATATACATAGATTTGCTTTAGGGGAATAATAACACCGGTAAGTCAGTTGACACGCTCCGTTAGCTGGTTAACTATTGTACCGCTTGCGGAGATCCAGCGCGACTTTTGGGAATTTTTTGATTAGGGGTTGCGTAAATCGGGGTTTTGCCTGTAGAATAAAAGGCTGTTGCTGTTAATCGCTCAAAACCACAGCAGCTTGACCAAAGGGGGGCGTGGCGGAATGGTAGACGCTACGGACTTAAAATCCGTTGACCCGAAACGGTCGTGTGGGTTCAAGTCCCTCCGCCCCCATCCATTTCAATCGTTAGTGATTCAACGGTTTCAGATTTCTTGTCACCAAGAGTTCTGTTTTCCGCTCAATTTTCGCGCTAATGGTTTTTTACTAAGTCCAAAAGCGCCTCTATATCTGCCCAGTTCGCCCCGACTTTTTACGTCGGGCTGTCAACTGGTTGAGCAAATCGGCTGGTTTGGGAAATTGGGCGGCTGTCGGAGCTGAGTTTAAATAGTCGAATAACAAATTATGTGCCGTCGTTAACACATTAATGTCCTCAAAATAGACAATATCTAGCTTCAAGTTTGAGATGAGGCGGGGAGTGCGATCGCAAACTCTGCTCCCCCTCCCAAAGATGAAATTACCTCTATTTTTCCCCGATGTTTTTCCACAATTTGGTAGCAAATTGCGAGTCCGATACCAGTGCCTTTTCCTGGTTCTTTAGTTGTAAAAAATGGGTCAAATAGCTTGTTTTGGATTGCGGATGGAATGCCAGGGCCGTTATCGCAAATTCGCACCAGAATTTGGCTACTGTCCAACTTTTGCGTCTGAATTAAAATCTGAGGATTTTTCCCTTTTTTAGAGTCATGGGATGACTCTTCTAGTGCATCTATCGCATTTGCTATAATATTCATAAAGACTTGATTGAGCTGGGCTGGGTAACACTCTATTTCTGGCAATTCTCCATAGTTTTTGACAACTTCAATTCCCTGCTTGAGCCGACTGTTCAAAATCAACAGTGTATTGTCAATGCCTTCATGAATATCAACTAATTTCATTTGAGATTCATCTAAGCGAGAGAAATTTCGCAAAGACAAAACTATTTGCCGGATGCGTTCTGAACCTATTTTCATAGATTCAAGCAGTTTTAGTAAATCTTCTGTGATAAATTCTAGTTCTATTTCTGCGATTTCTTGTGCGATCGCCTCTGTGGGTTGCGGGTATTCCTGCTGATATAGACGAAGTAAATGCAGCAAGTTTATAATATACTCGTTGGCATATTCTAGGTTGCCGTGAATAAAGTTAATAGGGTTGTTGATTTCATGGGCTACCCCTGCCACCATCTGCCCTAAACTCGACATTTTTTCGGTTTGGATTAACTGGGTTTGGGTGTGTTTTAGTTGGTGAAGCGCTGCTGTAAGCTCTTCTGTTCTTTCTTCTACTCGCTCTTCCAAAGTTTGGCGAGCCAGCTCTAATTCATGGGTGTATTCTGCTACCCATTGAACTAATTGATTGATGGATTTTGCTAAGGTTCCCACTTCATCTTCTGTGGTGACAGGCGCTTGCAAATCAAAGTTTGCTTGTTGAGTAATAGTTTTAGCCACGCTGGTTACAGCTTGGATAGGGATGGCGATCGCGCGACTGGTACAAATGGCTAGAAAAGTAGCGATCACAACTGAAACTAACATACTCACTACGATGATTTGCACTCGCAATTTCTCAGCTCTCTTAAAATTAACAGAAGCTTGTCTCTGCTGTGCCTTAGCTACTTCTGTCATCAAGCTTAAACTCTCTGACAGTCGCTCAAACTTAACATCGAGCTTAACAGCTCTATCCCCTCTGATTAAATCCAATACTTGCTGCTGCGCCTGTTTAACGTCCTCTAGTTTTAGTGAGGAGGGAGCTATTTCTTGCCAAAAAGATTTGAGCAATTTAGAATACGAATCTGTCGCAGTTGTGTAACCGTCTAATAATTCCTTTAATTCAGCATAATTTACTGCTAATTCTTCCGAGTATTCTTCACTAAAAGTGTCTATTTCTGCAATATTTTTTTTAACTGCCTTAACATCTTTCGAGAACTTAGCAGTTTCATATTCAAACCAGATTGAATCTCCCAAGATAGATATTAGTCGTTTGGGATGTGACTGGACTACCTGCACGGAATATTCTAAATCCCTGAGCAAATCTTGTTGATCGTCGGCGAAGGTTAAAGCTTTGAAAGCTTGCTTTTGGTAATAGTCTCCACAGATCATTCCCCCTGTGGTTCCTAGTACGGCTATTCCAATTGCTAGGGAGTAGCCATAATTAATTTTTTGGGCAATGCTCAAACGAGAAATGAAACGGTTAATTGCAATGAAGGGAGTTTTTTTGAGATAATTTTTAATTTCGCGAGATCCTTCACTGACAGGGACATTATTTTTACCTCTATTTAGGATAAGGTTTTTGAACCTCACAGCCCTATTCTCTCCCTGTTCAAACTTTTGCATACTGGCAACCTGAGCTAAATTTTAACAACTTTATCAATTAGTAAATGCACGTAAATAAACTTTCTGATTCCTAGTACCAAATCTTCTCTATAGTTTATGGATTAAGGGCTAACGCCCTACTACAAAGTCGGCATTAGATAAAACTTAACCTTACAAAACATTCCCCTGACCAATAGCTTTATAAACTTCACGAATCATGTTATAATCACTGTCGTTTGCTGGGACCAGTTTAGCTCCTTGATACTTATCATTATCTTTCCCAACTAAAATTGCTTCAATTAGCTTATCTTGATTTTCGACCAGGCGATCGCGAATTTCTTCAACAAGAGTATTAGGCAGATTACTACTAGCAACAAACAAATCATTAGGTAAGGGTTGCCCTGTGGCAATAATCCGAAAATCCTTGGTTGATAAACTGTCTGTTTTGAGTAAATCTTTGTATCTATTCACACCAATTGCTAAGGCATCAACTTGGTCTTTTTTGAGAGCCTGCAAACCCTTGATTCCCAACATTGAGATTTTGAAGTCGGATTGGGGATTTAAGCCAGCATCCAGGAGAATTTTAATCGGGCTTAGATGACCACCAGTTGCACCTATTTCCCACATAGCTATTGTTTTACCTTTCAATTGTGCTGCGGACTTAATTTCGCTATTGGCACGAACAAGAATAATTGAGTGATAGTCGGGGCGGGTGATGGCAATGATGGGAACAGCATTTGTCCGGGCCCGCATAATCACATATTCAGATGGCCCTGTTAGAGCTAGTTTTAGCTGACCAGACTGGAGAGCTACTGCTGCTTCTATATAGTTATCGACAGGGAACAATTCAATTTTTTTCTCCAAAACTTCCCCAAGAACACTGCGAAAGGTTTGATAATTTTGCTGCAAATCTTCTGCACCATGAACATCAGTCACAGCAAATTCAAGGGTTTCAGGTTCACTTACGGCCAAACTGGAAGAAGTGCGATTAGATTGATTTACTGTTGTAGAACAGCTTGCTACAAACAATAGGGATAACCCAACAAAATGCCGCCGCTTCATAATTTTTAGGAGTTTGAGTGGCAGTTGAAAATTGCATAACTATTATAAGCTATTTGGAAGAAACTTTCATTAAAATAGATTATCCGTTGGTTAAGCTTCAGTCAAGTGTTGTGGCAAAATTATTAAGAAAATTTTTATCGAGGGGTTTTATGGTTGCGAGTATCAGGCTGCGGATCTTGTAAACTTAACTCATGAAACGCTGCCAGCTTTAACTCAGGAGCGCTAATTAAATAACTTACAATTTTAATTGTTATTGTGGGATGGGCGTCCCGCCCATCATGAGTGGACGGGCGGGACGCCCATCCCACTTTCAAGAGTGGAAGTTATTTAATTCTCATTCCTCACAGGAATTGCCAACGCCGTCAGCAACTTTACCGCCGCCGTAACAAAACCAAGTTTTTTTGCAAGGCACTCCCCCATTATTGCCTAATTTAATGATTGCTGTCTTTTTTAGCTCAATCAGAGGTATTAAGATAGAGAGTGCATCGCCTTCTCTCTCCTATTATGCCCCGATCCGAAATACTTCTTGCATGGCTTGAATATAATGGGGGCGACAGTGCCGATAGCCGGAATAATCTAAAGCGTTGACACTAATGTAAACGCGATCGGCGTTGAGAGTTTCGGCCCCGGAGATGCCAAAACTTAGAAAAATTGTATTGCGATCGATAACGTAGGTGATGGGCAGGCTTTCGGAGATTGGATCGAGGGTGCGATCGCGCTTAAGCGTCTGGCTATCCTGCAACCGCTTTGAAGGGAGCGATCGCCTCAACGGATCTCTGATGGTGTACAATCCCGTATCACCAGCACGCCTCAAGAGGACTTTGATTGTCTAATTTTTGCACGTCCAAACAAAAACGAAGTCGCCCCGCGAATATTACACAGCAACTGGCAAAGTAATCACAAATTCCGTACCTTGTCCTATTTGAGAATTCACCTCTATTTTGCCTTGATGCTTGGCAAGGATTTGATAGGAAATAGCCAATCCTAATCCAGTACCTTTGCCGATCGACTTTGTAGTAAAAAATGGGTCAAAAATCTGTTGGACACAGGCTGCTGCAATTCCCGGCCCGTTATCCCGAATCTTGACGGTGACAGTATTGTCGGCTGTAATTTCCGTGCTCACCCAAATCGTTGGCGAATAGCCTTTGTCTTCCTTTTTCACCTCCTCCAGCGCATCTATTGCATTGCTAATAATATTCATAAATACTTGATTCAGTTGCGCGGGATAGCACTCAACCGCAGGCAAATTGCCGTATTGTTTAATAACTTGAATACCTTGTTTGATCCGATGATTGAGAATTACGAGGGTGCTATCAATTCCTTCGTGAATGTCGGCTGATTTCATTTTTCCGTCGTCCGATCGCGAAAAATTCCGCATGGATACGACAATTTCGCGAATGCGATCGGCTCCCATTTTCATCGAAGAGAGGGTTTTTGGCAAATCTTCTCTGAGAAATTCGAGTTCAATGTCTTCGATGCGCTCTAGAATGGCATCTGGTGGGTTGGGATAGTATTCTTGATAGAGAGTTACCAAACCTGCCAAATCTTCGATGTATTGGTTGGCATAGTCAATGTTGCCCCCGATGAAGTTGACAGGATTGTTAATTTCGTGGGCTATCCCTGCCACCATTTGACCGAGAGACGACATTTTTTCGGTTTGAATTAATTGGGATTGAGTTTCTTTGAGTTCTTTTGTATACTCACTAACTCGCTGAATCAATTGATTGAAAGAGACAGCTAAAACTCCTATTTCGTCGTCGGTTGTGACTGGTACTTGCAGGTTAAAATTCGATTCGCGAGCAACTTGCTGAGCGACATTAGTGACTGTTTCGAGGGGTTGGGCGATCGCGCGGCTGGTTTTGTCCGCTAGCGCCGCGGCGATGAGTGCTGAAATTAGCATACTTCCGAGAATAATTCGGTTTCGCAAATTTTCAGATTCTTCTAATGCTTGGGTTCCTTCCTGTTTGTGAATTTCTACTTGAGAAATTAGCTCAGTTAAACGTTGAGCGAGGTTATCTAGTACGATCGCCTCTTGGCCGCTGCTAGTCCTCAACATTTGTAGCTGTGCGGACTCGATGCTGTTGGGGGGCAAATTCCAAACTTCCGCTTCTTTTAACTGCAATTTAATTAGCTGACCGTAGTAATCAATGACGAGGGCAGATTTCTTCAATATAGCGTGCAATGCTGCCTCTTCTGTTGCTAGTCTCTTGGGATGTTCTCGTGCGAAAGATTCAAGTTCTGAAATCAGGATTTTGGCCTGATTGATTTGCCCGACAAAGCGATCGTGTTCGTATTGCAGCCACACGGCGTTTCCCAAAACGACTGGCAATCTCGCCGCGTGCGATCGGGCTTCAAATACGGTATTTTGCAAATTTTGCAGCAGTTGCTGCTGCTGCCCAGCAACATTTACCTGAACTAAAGCTTGCTGGTGAAAGTAGTCTCCCAATCTCAGTCCCGCACCAGTTCCCAAAATCGCTATGCCGATAGCTAAAGCATAGCCATAGCTGATTTTTTGACCGATCCGCAAATAGTTGAATCGTCCTTTTAGCCAACTTATATTAATGTTTGAATGGTGTAACAAGGTTTTTTTAGCAGAGTGTTCTTGCTCTACTTTGCTATCTTGGGGCTGAGTGTGGGTAAATAATAACATTGAAAGCTCCTCCCAAAACAATCAGGAGTAATTGAGCGAATAAATGCAGAAGGCACTTATGCTGAAAGCAGAAAGCTGTTTTGAGTGTTTAATTTTTAAATTTTAAATTTTTAACTCAAAAATCACAACTCAAGACTCAAGGCTTCCCCTAGTATCTCTCTTTTTCGACTAGAGTGTTTGTGATCTATATCAACAATCTATGTGATTATACGCAAATTTACAAAAGTTATGATAAGAGCGATTAGTATTTGTAGTCAGTTGGAACACAAGCCCCAACTACCGGCTCTCCCCGTTTTTCTTTTTCTGCCAGTTCTAGGTTTAATTCCAGCACTTTTGCTAAAATATCGTCGCTGTCAGTAAATCCATAAGCTGCATTACATTCGCGATCGAGCGCTTCATGAAGTTTATAAAGTTGACTTGTGGGTTCTTCAAAAAACTTATTGTAAACTTGAGTAATTCCCCACTGCTTTGCGGACATTTGTTGAGTGCGGTATTGATGCAATTCGACCGCCGTTGCCCGAATTTGCTCTACTGATTTACGAGTCGGTGTCTGGGGAAATGGGAAAGTTTCAAAGCAGGTATTGTGGGTGTATGCGATATCTCCTTTGAGAGTTGATTTTTGAGCGTGCATCCAAATTCGGTGAATGTTAGATGAGAGAATGCCGAGAATATAAAAGTCTTCTGAGGCAACAACTACTGATTTGTCTCCCGGCAGCCAACTAACGGGGGCGGGAATGAAGACAGCCCACTTTGAGACTCTCGGTACAGTGAAGTAGTCAGATAAGGGGGCGATCGCCTTTCTCATTCCTTGATTAGTACGCTTAAATCTCCACCACTTTTCTCGCAGAATAGCTTCGCGGTTTTGCTCGCGTTCAGGTTTAACATGAATCCTAATATGCTCTAATGGTAGTTCGTAATTGCTAGCTTCTTCAATACTCATATCATTAAAATCAATAATCCAGCGTTCAGGCGTACAATTAGGATTTTTTGCGAGATTTGCCCCCATTGAAAAAAGTTTAAGAACCTCTTGATTTTTCGCATCAGCTTTAATCCAATCATTAACCTGCTGTTGAGTAACAATAAACCCCATTCCCACTGGAATTACACCTTGAAAGCATTTGTTTGAGTTCGCTGACAACCGGGCAGATTGAGAAACATCAATCGTAGCTTGTAGCGAAGAGTTAATACTTGAAACCACGAGGTTATCTAAATAGTAAACTTTCTGCTTTTCCTTGCTCCAGTTAATCAAACTAACATGAACCTTAGCTTCCCCAGACCAAGGCTGAGTAGAAACGGCTGCATAAATGTAACCGCCATTTTGCGCGACATAATCTAAAGCAGCAGCACGACTTTTACCTTGACTAATTGAATTAGTAGCAACTAAACCAGCCCTGCCATTTAGTTCTAAATTGTTGTGAGCAATGCGAAACCAATAAGCACAAAAATCAACAGAATCTTTCACATCAGGGAAGCGTTTAAACACGCGGTCAATATATTCATCTCCCAGGGCCATCCTCATGTGCTTTCCGCCTAAAAACGGAGGATTCCCGATAATCGCGTCAGCCTTTACCCAATCAGTAAATAAAGCATCAGCACAGACAATATTTTTATCCAAAGTATCCAAAGGCAGAGAAGGTTCTTTCAATCCCAAATTGTCGATCGCCACCTTGCGGCCAATCATCAACGTCACTCGCGCCAACTCCACCGCAAACGAGTTAATATCCATGCCGTAAAATTGCAGCGGCGTGACTAAATTCATATAACCTCTTGTACCGTCGAACTCGTTTAGCTTATCTAAAAGTAACTTTTCAACTTGCTTGAGTTCCTGATAAGCTACATACAGAAAATTACCCGAACCACAAGCCGGATCTAGGACGCGATAGCGACCTAATTCTTGGTGCAGATTTTGCAGTTTGGCTACGGTATTTGCAGCGTTAATTCGCTCTTCCCAGTAATAGCTAATTGTGGGCAAAACAATGCGACGAATGTCTCCCTCAGTAGTAAAGTGAATCCCGTAAGCGCGGCGCTGTTTTTTATCTGTTTTCAAAGCGGATTCAAAGATATTGCCAAAAATAGAAGGGCGTACCTGACTCCAATTTTGTTCGGCACAAACTTCTAATATTTTCAACTCTCCCTGTTGCAGTTCAATGGGGTGTATTTCCGAAAATAATCCGCCGTTGAAATACTCGACTCCTTCATAACGTCCTGCGGGCGTGACTCCCTGCTGATTCATTGCTTGAAATAAGCCGCCCAAGACATCGTAAGAACTTGCTCCTTCTAGGCAATCTTTGACGCAGCGAGTAAAGAATGCCGGCGGCAAAAGTCCTCTATCTTCGGCAAACATTGCTAAGACGCACTGCAACACAAATCGCTGGGCCTGAAACTGATTAAATTTAGCAAATTTGCGCTCTTGGCCGCGATCGATTAGCATTTCCAGTAGCATCCCCATTCTGCTAGCAGCTTTTTCGGTAATCTCGACTTGGTTGTTTTTGAATATGGGGCGGCGGCTGGTAGATTCCATGAAGGCAAAAGCGGGCGATCGCGCGGGCAATTGCTTTAGGGATATAATGTCTACAGGCTGATCCGGCTGAAGGTCGAAATCGTAAATGTGAAACTCGTCAAAATTGCACATCATCACGTAGCGCGGGCGATCGTCTTTTTTGAGGCGAATATAATAGCGTTCTGTTTGGGTGCGGTGTTCTCTTTTAGTCAAATCTTCACCGCGCTTTTTCATTTCAATCAAAACGTGCTTTTTCCACACCAAATCAGCAAATCCGAGTTGACCTTTTTTGCTGCTTTTTTCTATGCGTTCCTCATAGGTTGCGCCGGCTTCTAATGCCCCCTCGTGGCCGAAAGCCCGAAAGAAGCGGTCTAAAAATACCTGTGCTTGTCCTTTTTCATCGCCTGTAATGTGTTGTTGGCAGTAGGTGACGAATTTTTGGAGGCTTTCAGGGGTGGCTGGCATGGGAGGATAATTTAAAACGCATATTAATTAGTATAATCTGGTTAGAAGTTACGCAGCGATCGCTTAAAATTTCGATACTCCCTAGCCTTTTTTAAAGAGAGTAGAATTGATTCATACTTCCTTGGCCCGCCATGCCCGCCATGCCCGCCATGCCCGCCAGGGACTGAAGTCCCTGTCTAATAGCAAAAGTCGGTTGAAACCGACTGAAATACAGGACTTACGCACAGCAAGCAAATACTAACTTTACAGTCCTCATAGCGAGGACTTTCGCTTTGAGGCAGGGAATTCATTCCCTGCCGGACTATCGGACTGTCGGAATATCAAACTACATCAGTGACCGATCATCCAAGGCCGTCCCCCTCGGTGTTCGCGATTCCGCTGCGGTTTAGGTTCCTCAGAACGCTTAACTACCTCCGGTTCCCGATTTTCTTGACCTTTCAACCGCAGCTTTCCAGTTAGAATCATCGGCGGCGAAAAGATGCGTTTAGCAACAGTTTCGCAACTCGGACAAAGCACCGGTGTATCTGCTTCTGCAAGAGGGCGCCACTTATCAAAAGTGCCGCAAGTTTCACACTTAAAATCGTAGAGAGGCATATCAATTTTTGATTGCTGATACTAACAGGACTTAGGCAAAGAAACCGGGTTTCTCTGCAAAATCGTTGGTTGATAACTAGAGATTTACGAAGAAACCCGGTTTCTGACCTCGACGTGCGTCCAGGACTGTAATTAAGACGGCAGAATATCCATCTGGAAAATTTCTGTCGGTAAAGCAATCGTGCAGCAAGCATTAGGAATATCCACAATGCCGCTGATGCGACCCTCAACCGGAGCACAGCTTAACAGTAAATACGCTTGTTCTCCGGTAAAACCAAACTTTTTCAAATATTCGATCGCATTCAAACAAGCTCGGCGATAAGCAACGTGGGCATCCATATAATACTGCTGACCCGTAAATTCATCAACAGAAATCCCTTCAAAAACGAGGTACTCAGAATAGCGGGGTTCCACCGGCCCGGGTTTGAAAATCGGGTTGACCATCGCGTATTTATCCATGCCACCTTTGATAATATCAACGTGGAGGTCGATGTAACCCGACATTTCAATTGCCCCGCAGAATGAAATTTCCCCGTCTCCTTGAGAAAAGTGAATATCTCCCATCGAAAGTTTCGCGCCTTCGACATAAACCGGGAAATAAATCCTCGAACCCCGCGACAGGTTTTTAATATCGCAATTGCCGCCGTGTTCGCGGGGAGGAACAGTGCGCGCCGCTTCTGCCGCCACTCGCTCGAATTCTGCCCCTTGCAGCGACCCCAAAACAGCATTTTTGGGGTTCGGCAGTGCTGCTAAAGGCGGCACTCTATCGGGATTTGTGGCTACTAATTCCGCTTCCCGTTTGTTCCATTTATTCAACAATTCCTGAGAAGGAGCGCAGCCGATTAAACCCGGATGAGTAATCCCAGCAAACCTGACTTTTGGTATGTGTCGGGAAGCGGTATAAATTCCCTGAAAATCCCAAATTGCTTTAGCAGCAGTCGGAAAATGTTCGGTCAAGAAACCGCCGCCGTTTTCTTTAGCAAAAATTCCCGTAAAACCCCATTCGTCCCCTTGCAAAGCCCCGATATCGAGGATATCGACTACTAAAATATCCCCGGGCTGCGCGCCGTTAACGTAAATTGGCCCGCTCAAAACGTGAACTACTGTTAAGTCTACATCGCGAATGTCGTCGGGATTGTCGTCATTTTTAATTTGTCCGTCTGTCCAGTCTTTGCACTCGATGCGAAATACATCGCCGGGATTGACGGAAACTACTGCTGGAATATCTGGATGCCAGCGATTGTGACCGACTAATTCCTGTTCGGACATCGGTTTGGTCAAATCAACTTTGAAGAGAACTTGAGGCATATTCTGCACTCCTCTAGTTACTGATTTTTACATGGTACGCGCATCTTCGCCGATCTGATGGTTGATAAATGTAAATTCTTATACTAATAAGTGCAGAAACCAAAAATATTTCCGATAACGATTATCATTATTTAACTAATTGGAGGGAAGCGCCGCAGTCGTGGTATGTTTTTGATAGTGAATGTTTTTAAATTAAAAAATTAGTGACTGAAAATTTGACCAAACAACATATAGATCAAGTTGAAACTGGATGGCACGGCCACCTCAATTTAGTCTACGCTAACCGCAGCGGTGCAACTCAAATCATTCACAATCAAATGCAAGCACCCCTCAAGGTGCAGCGCCCGTTTTATCCTGAAGGGAAAGAGATTTGCCACAGCGTCATCTTGCACACGGCTGGGGGAGTTGTCGGGGGCGATCGACTTTCGGGCCATTTTCACCTCCAAGCCAACGCCAAAGCCTTGATTACCACGGCCGCCGCTGGTAAAATCTATCGCAGCAGCGGACTAGAATCACAACAAAATATTGACATTAAACTAGAATCTGGTGCTAATTTAGAATGGCTGCCCCAAGAAACTATAGTTTTTGATGGCGCCATATATCGGCAAAATTTGCGGGTAGAATTAGCACCAACAGCGAAGATTTTACTGTGGGAAATTACCAGATTTGGACGCAGTGCTAGGGGCGAAAAGTTCTTGTCGGGAGAATGGATCTCGCACACCGAAGTCTGGCAACAAAACAGTCCTTTATGGATTGATAGACAATTGCTAAAAGGTGGAGAAAAAATGCTCGAAAGTCCTCACGGCCTCGCAGGAAAACCCGTAGTCGCCACCCTCGCTTGGGTAGGCGAACCCGTAACCACAGAAGTCGTCGAAAAAGTGCGAGATTTGCCATCTGAGGCAACAATTTATCCTGGTAATTCCACCGTCGGCGTGACTCGTATTCCTAACGGTTTGCTGTGCCGATATCGCGGTACATCCACAACTGCAGCGAGAGACTGGTTTGTCAGCATTTGGCACTTGCTGCGCTTGTCTTTTTCAGAACGCCCTTGCTGTTTGCCCAGAGTTTGGATAAAATAGGATGATATTTGAGTTTCAATCTATAGTTGCCCTCCTAACTAGATTATTCATCTCTCTCTTCTGGAGACTCTGCGCCCTCTGCGCCCTCTGCGGTTTAATCATTCTTAATCATTCAGCAACAACCGTAAACGATATCATAACCAAATAATGCGATCGCACTTACAAGAATAAAAATGCAACTCACCCCCCAAGAAAAAGACAAACTGCTGATTTTCACCGCCGCCCTGGTAGCAGAGCGCCGCAAACAAAGAGGTTTAAAATTAAACTATCCAGAAGCACTAGCCTACATTTCCGCCGCCATTTTAGAAGGAGCCAGAGATGGCCTCACCGTCGCCGATTTAATGAGTTACGGAACAACTCTCCTGACGCGGGAAGATGTGATGGAAGGGATAGCAGAAATGGTGCATGAAGTCCAGGTTGAGGCGACTTTTCCCGATGGAACTAAGTTGGTAACAGTCCACGATCCGATACGTTAAAAAATCAACCACATAGACTCAGAGGAGGAAAAGATGATTCCCGGAGAAATGATTGTTTCAGCAGGCGAAATAGAATTAAATGCAGGGCGTAAAATACTACGGTTGCTGGTAGGAAATAAAGGCGATCGACCCATTCAAATCGGTTCCCACTATCACTTTTATGAAGCCAACGAAGCCTTAGAATTTAATCGAGAACAAACAAAAGGAATGCGGTTGGATATCCCCGCAGGTACAGCAGTCAGGTTTGAACCGGGAGATGAAAGGGAAGTGCAATTAGTGCCGTTTGTTGGTAGTCGTCAAGTCTACGGCTTCAATGGAAAAGTGAATGGTGAGTTAGATGGATGAGATTTTTAGAGGGACGAGACTTTTTGGCCGAACTTAAAAAGAATAATTAGTAGGAGGATAATTCGATATGCCCGATCAAATTAGATTGTGGGAAATATCAAAGGATAAATTGAATGAAATTACCGAATCTAAGTTAGACTTAGAATTTCGTTTGGAAACCTGGCTAGATAATGATATTTCCCTCCTAGCAGATGATCTCTTAGTAATTGGTCGGCAAGTGATTACTGATTATGGTGGAAAACTTGACCTTTTATGTATAGATAGGTACGGAGATTTAGTCATTGTTGAGTTAAAGAAGGACAAAACATCAAGAGAAGTAACAGCACAAGCCTTGGATTACGCCTCATGGGTTAAGGATTTGTCAAAGGAGAGAGTTACAGAAATTGCCAATGCTTATTTACTGACTAAAAATGGCAGTAACTTAGAAGATGCTTTCTGTGATAAATTTAGCTCAGAATTCCCTGATATTTTGAATTATCAGCACAACATTATAATTGTAGCTGCACAGATAGATATTATTTCTGAAAGGATTATTAAATACTTGTCAGAAACTTATGGTGTGAGAATCAATGTCGCAACATTCCAGTATTTCCGTGACTCAAGCGGTAGAGAGTTACTAGCAAGAAAAATGTTTATCGAGCCTGAAATAAAACCTGTAAATATATCAAAAAAAAATCCCACTTTGACCCTGGAACAATTACTTGAAATAGCAGATAGCAATGAATTTGGAAAAGTCTATAGACTACTTTATGACGAAGTTGTACCAGATATATTTTGGATAAATACAACAACAAAAGGTCTGGCATTGAGAGAAAGAAGTCAAAATGGCAAACTTATCTTAAATCTTTTGTTAACTGAAAGCACGCCTAGGAATGGTCTAAAAGTTAAGGTATACATAGATAGAATTTCAAACTATTTAAACATTGATGCAGAAGAGTTTGCTAATTTGTTGCCTAACTATCAAGAAATAGAACAAAATGATTCCTTTGGTTTAATTGCTGAAGGATTCTTTAAAACAGAAGAACAGGTGAACCAGTTTGTGGGAAAATTAAATCAAGTAAGGAGCTAATTAATATGAGTTACAGAATGGATCGCCGCGCCTACGCGGAAACCTTCGGGCCGACAACGGGCGATCGCGTCCGGTTAGCCGATACAGAATTATTCATAGAAGTTGAAAAAGACTTCACAACCTACGGGGATGAAGTTAAATTTGGCGGTGGCAAAGTTATTCGCGACGGCATGGGACAGTCGCCTATTTCTAATGCGGACGGCGCTGTTGACACGGTAATTACTAATGCTTTAATATTAGATTGGTGGGGAATTGTTAAAGCAGATGTTGGGATTCAAGACGGGAAAATTTACAAAATTGGTAAAGCCGGAAATCCTTACATTCAAGATAGGGTAGATATTATTATCGGGCCTGGTACTGAAGTAATTGCCGGTGAAGGAATGATTCTGACTGCTGGGGGAATTGACACTCACATTCACTTTATTTGTCCGCAGCAAATTGAAGTGGCGATCGCCTCTGGAATCACGACAATGATCGGCGGCGGCACTGGCCCCGCAACGGGTACAAACGCCACAACCTGCACTCCTGGGCCTTGGCATATGTACCGAATGCTGCAAGCAGCCGACGCTTTCCCGGTAAATCTAGGGTTTTTAGGTAAAGGAAATAGCAGTCAACCCCAAGGATTAGTCGAACAAATCTTTGCCGGTGCAATGGGTTTGAAACTCCACGAAGATTGGGGAACTACACCAGCAACGATCGACACTTGTTTGAGTGTCGCTGACGAGTACGATGTGCAAGTTGCAATTCACACCGACACTCTCAATGAAGCGGGATTTGTGGAAGCTACAATTGCCGCATTTAAAAATCGCGCTATTCACACTTACCACACTGAAGGGGCGGGCGGCGGACACGCACCGGATATTATTAAAGTGTGTGGCCAAGCTAATGTTTTGCCTTCGTCAACTAACCCGACTCGCCCTTACACTGTCAATACTTTAGAAGAACATTTAGATATGTTGATGGTTTGCCACCATTTGGATCGAGGCATTCCTGAAGATGTGGCTTTTGCTGAGTCGAGAATTAGAAGGGAAACTATTGCTGCTGAGGATATTTTGCACGATTTAGGTGCGTTTAGTATGATTTCTTCTGACTCGCAGGCGATGGGAAGAGTGGGAGAGGTGATTATTCGGACTTGGCAAACGGCACATAAAATGAAAGTGCAGCGGGGGAATTTACCCCCCCTAACCCCCCCTTATCAAGGGGGGGAAACAAGAGGGATAACCCCCCCTTATCAAGGGGGGGAAACAAGAGGGATAACCCCCCCTTATCAAGGGGGGGAAACAGAGGGGATTAATGACAATTTTCGGGTGAAGCGGTACATTGCGAAATATACAATTAATCCGGCGATTACTCACGGAATTAGTCAGTATGTCGGTTCGGTGGAAGAGGGGAAATTGGCGGATTTGTGTTTGTGGCGGCCGGCTTTTTTTGGGGTGAAACCGGAACTGGTAATTAAAGGAGGGGCGATCGCCTATGGGCAGATGGGAGATGCTAACGCCAGCATTCCGACGCCGCAACCGGTGCATATGCGGCCGATGTTTGGCAGTTTTGGCGGTGCGATTGGGGCGACTTGTCTGACGTTTGTTTCCCAAGCTGCGCGCGATCGAGACATTGCCGCACAGCTTGGTTTGCAAAAGCCCACTGTAGCAGTTTCCGGCACACGACAAATTAGTAAAAGAGATATGAAACTCAACGATTATTTGCCACAAATGGAAGTCGATCCAGAAACTTATGAAGTCAGGGCGGATGGGGAATTGTTAACTTGCGAACCGGCAACAGTTTTGCCAATGGCGCAGCGGTACTTTTTGTTTTAACTGATATTTTGCACCATTTTCAGCAACAGGCAAGATTCCTGTTCCACAAAATATAAATTTTCTTGTGGAACAGGCACCATTGTCAGCAACAGGCAAGATGCCTGTTCCACAACATATAAATTTTCTTGTGGAACAGGCCGGAAAGCCTGTTCCTAAAAAGCTAATTGACACTGTGCAATATCTCAGTTTTAACCGATTATACAATCATGTAGGGGCGGGTTTTACCAACAATATTTGCCAAAAACCGACTATCTCAAAAACCCGCCCCCACCCAACGGCAAATTTTCATCTTACTTCATTCGGGATGTAATTTATTGTTAGAAAAATTGAGCGATCGCACTATCAAACCCTGACACAAAAACCAAAAATAAAGTGCAATATTAATCCCGCTCAACAGCTTCGGTATTCCCTCCAGCAAGCTCGAAACAATCTCGTTTTTTAAAGGCAGCGCTTCTGCAAAAAAGGCAACAAATAACAAACCAACGCCACTCAGCAGTAAAGCATAGGGAGTCGAGCGAATTTGTCTCCGAAAAGCTAATCCATATGCAATTGCCAGCACCGCGTAAAATATGACAATTGTAACTTTCGGAAAACCCGCACGTCCCAGATGAACGTGGGTGCGAAAAACTTCATTGCACAGAAAGCAACCTGCAAACAGTGCCGAATATAAAATAAATCGATTTTCTGGGCGATCGGGTTGAATAATTCTCAGCAATCCAAAGGTAAAAGCGCACACCATTACCGATAAATAAAATAACATTTGAAACGCCAAGAAAAAGAAACCTGCACCCGGATACGTGGCAGAACAAGGCGGCAAAAATAACCCTTTTACTGAAGAACCGAATAAACTCAGACACGCCGTCACTAGCCCAACTAGCACTAAAGTTAGACTATTGAACAACAATACAGTTCTGTAATTTGCCATAATTAATAACTAAGAAATAACAACTAACAATAGTATATTGCCCGTCAAACTATTTTTTTGCCTTAGTGCGGATTCAGTAAGGTGCATGACAACACCAACTGCACGCTAAACAGCGCAGATGTTTTGTGAATTTATAGGGATTGCTGTGCGTGCATCTGTGGCTAATAATCTTCTGAGGGAGCTATAGCAATGCTAAATGACTCGTAAATTTTTTACCCCACCCCAACCCTCCCCTTAGCAAGGGGAGGGAGTAAGAAATTCACAGTCGCTAAGGCAGGTAAGATGCCCCCACCACGGGAAGTTTTATTTTTATTTATTATTACCTAAAACTCAGGAGAGTCTTAATCGCTCGGTAAACTCAATTTTAATACCTGTCCAACTGATACCTCGTGCTTGTGCGTCGCTACTACCACCGCACCTTCTAATCGCGGATCGTAACATCCAACCCAAGCTGCAGGATGACATTCGTGCACTAAATACCCGTACAGCCAAATTGCTCCTCTACCTTCAATGACAATTCCTTGGCTTAATTGAACGTGTTGAGGAAGTTTCAAACCTTGTAAATCATCGGGTGTGATGATACCGTCTTGAGTTGTAATTCGCAAGCGCAAATGTTGGTAAGCTAAACCGTCTTGAGTTTGATTGGGGATTATTTTTAATTCAATAGGATTCATTGGATGCACAAATGTTGAATGCTGCGATAAAATCATATCATGTCCGGTAGTATGGGCGGGGGCGGGTTTATTATATTGTAGATTATGGGCAATTATTGTTGGTGAACCCGCCCCTACAAAATTTAACATCATACAAGTCCGAATCAAACAGACATGATTTCATCTACCTTTTTAGGGTAAATTGGGAATCCGATCGCCCACTTTCAATCCCAATTGGGCCGCCCTTCCGCCTCTGAGTTCAATCACTCCGTCAACGGGAACATCCGGGCCGTAGTTGGGGCAGGTTTCGCTCAAACACGGCGGTACGTTAGGAATTATCGCCTGCACGACGCCTTCCCGCAGAAAAACCATATCGAGTTCAATAAACACGTTTTTCATCCAGAAACGCACGTTTCGCGGGGGTTCGATCGGGAAAAACATTCCTCTGTCGTCTGGTAATTCTGTGCGAAACATTAAACCTGTCGCTTGTTCTTGGGGAGTTTGCGCCACTTCTAGTCCGATCCTCTGCGAGGGCTGCGCTAACGCGCGATCGGCTATAATCGTGTTAACAGAAATTGGCAAAAGCTGACCCCTATCTAGTCCGCCAAACAGCGACATAAAGTTGGATTCTGTCAGATTAGAATTTCCCAAAACAACTCCTAAATAATCACCAGAGTTTTTATCTTTCATAATAGTTTGGTTGTTGGAAACAGAAAGCTCTAAATCGCTAAACTTCATGCCTTCTGTCAAGACAATTTTATCATTGCCGTTGCCAAAATCGGTAATTATATCGGCTTCACTAATAGTAGATGCGGCGGCGGTTTTTTCCATCACAAATAAATCCTCCCCCGCGCCTCCTGTCAAGAGATCCCTGCCTTCGCCTCCTATTAGCAAATCCTGACCCCGATCGCCAAAAATCCAATCGGAGTCTTGTCCTCCATAGATTGTATCGCTTCCTTGCCCGCCAGACAGCGTATCAGCGCCTTCATTTCCTGCTAGCAAGTCATTTTCCCGATCGCCAAAAATTCGGTCGTTTCCCCCCAAACCTTGAATAGTATCATTACCCGCAAATCCTCTAATCGTATCGTTGCTGAGAGTTCCCGCGAGAAAATCGAAGCCAAAAGTACCGTCGATGTTAACCATTTTGCGTTTAAGGATGGGTTTAATAGAAGGAAGATTTGGCGATCGGCATCCGCCAACCGGTACCAAAAGCTCGATCGCTAATTTTCAAACCAGGGGCTGCTTGCCGCCGTTTAAACTCCGCTTGCCTCACTAATTTTACTACACGTTTAACCACCGCTTCATCGTGTCCTGCAGCGACAATTTGTTGGGCAGATTCGTGATGTTCTATCAACCGCTGCAAAATGTCATCCAAAACATCGTAATCCGGCAAAGAATCTTGGTCAATTTGTCCAGGCTTCAGTTCAGCACTAGGCGGTTTAGTAATAATATTAACCGGAATAATTTCCTTTCCCAGGGGCGGGCATGGGGGTGGGTAGGGAGAGGGCGGGCACGGGGGCACCGCCCCTACATATCCGCCAGAATTCAGCCACCTACAAAGCGAATAAACGCGAGTTTTCGGCACATCGGAAATCACCGCCAATCCCCCATTCATATCGCCGTAGAGGGTGCAGTAACCCACCGCCATTTCCGACTTATTGCCAGTCGAAAGTAGCAAATGTCCGAACTTATTAGAAATTGCCATCAACAGATTGCCTCGAATCCGCGATTGAATATTTTCCTCAGCAATGCCGAAAGTTGTGTTGACAAACAAATCGGCGAGAGTGCGATCGTAAGTTTTCATCAAATCGTCGATCGACAACATTTCGATCGCGATGCCCAGATTTCGGGCTAATTCCAAAGCATCATTAACCGAATGATCCGAACTATAAGGAGAAGGCATCAACACCCCTAGAACATTTTCGGGCCCGATCGCGCAACTGGCGATCGCAGCCACCAAAGCCGAATCTATCCCGCCACTCAAACCGAGTACAACCTTAGAAAAACCGCACTTGCGGACATAATCTCGCACTCCCAAAACCAAAGCAGCCCAAATTTCGGCATCTCCAACCGCCGGATAAAAACTCAAATCAGTTGTGGAACGGGCATCTTGCCCGTTCCCGCTGCCAACGCCACTGCCGATCGAACCTAGTTTTTGTCGTCCTTCACCTAATCCCAAATCAGTTGTGGAACGGGCATCTTGCCCGTTCCCGCTGGCAACTAAATCTTGTTTAGCTGCATCATATTCCAGCACCGCAAAATCCGTTTCAAAAGAAGCTAATACCTGAATTAAATCACCCTTTCGATTCACAGCAAAACTGCTGCCGTCAAAAATAATATCGTCATTTCCTCCTATTTGATTAGCATAAATAATCGGTATCCCGCAGCGGATGACGCTGTGCTGCAACATAGCCGATCGCACTCCCCGCTTCAGAGCAGAATAAGGCGATGCCGACAAATTCACCACTAAATCTACACCCAATTTTGCCAAATCGGAAACAGGATCGCCCGCGTAACTGCGTTTACCCCAAAACTCCTCATTGTTCCACAAATCTTCACAGATTGTCACGCCGATTTTGACTTCGCCAATAGAAAAGTAATTGCTGTTTTCTCCCGGTTCAAAATATCTATCTTCATCAAATACATCATAAGTAGGCAACAAGCGTTTATGAAAAACTTGTTTGACCACGCCATTTTGCAACAAAACAGCGCTATTAAACAATGATTTTCCGCCTAGTTGAACAGCATTAGCATTAGGTAAGGCAGTGCCTGCTATGACTGCCAACTCCGGCGGCAAAGCTTGCGCCAGTTGCAGCAACTGTGCACCTGCATCTGCAATGAAACTCGGATTGATTAACAAATCGCGCGGCGGATAACCGATCAGGGAAAGTTCCGGTGTTAGCAATAAGTTTGCGCCCTCAACCTCAGCTTTTTTCGCAGCCTCCAGAATTAGGTTGGAGTTGCCCAAGATATCACCAATAGTAGGGTTGAGTTGTGCGATCGCAATTTTCATCTCACCAAATCACCTAATAAATATTGCTAACAGTCCGCCCGCGCGGACTCACTTTCCTATAGTCCTAGATTTGAATGTAGCGAAAGATTACTTGGATTTGTAATGTTTCAACTCTTCCTCAATATAATAATTTACCAAATCCCGGTAAATATTTTCAACCACATCAGGATTCAAACCCGATTGTTGAGCCCACTCGCGCCGCTGCTGTAACATATCGTGAAAGCGATCGAACGATTTAACGCTAGCTTCACTCGTTTTGAACCTTGCTGCAGCGATGACGTATTGAAATCTCTTGCTCAAAGCCTCGATCACTTCTCGATCGATGATATCAATTTCCTCCCGAACTTCGTGAATATTAGCGCATTCATCTGGATCTTTCATAGTCCGTACTCCTTAATAGCTTCTATTCTCATGTTACTAAATTGCTCCCCGAATGTCATCCAATAAACAGCTAGATAAACACCAGAGGCTTATTTTTGAAAGGAGCAAAAGCGGTCGCATCAAAGCGGTACAAACTAGCAGGGCGGCCCGCCCCGCGCGAAACCTTAACACCGGTATCGCACAAAAAACCCAATTTCAACAATCGAGCTCTAAAATTAGAATAATCAGAAAAATTTTCCCCCAAAATAGTTGTATAAAGTTGATACAAATCGCTCAAAGTAAAAAGTTCCGGCAACACTTCAAAAGCTACCGGGCTGTATTCAAGTTTGTTACGCAGTCGCCGATATCCGTATTCGAGAATTTGATTGTGATCGAAGGCCAGCTTAGGAACTTGTTGCACGGGATACCAAGCAATGCCGCCGACGCGGTGGCCCACACCCGCGACTACACTCCCAGCAATTAACTCAGCTTCCTCAAAACGAACCAAAGCAAAATAACTCACCGAAAGATAGCGATTGCCCCTGGTAATTTCCCGAGGATCGCGCCCCGGTTCTCCGAAAGTATACAATTGCTCCAGATACAAATTTTTTACCCGAATTTTCTCAGACAAAATCCGGTAAGCCGCATTTTCAAGAGACTCTCCGTGTCGCACCAAAGTACCGGGAAGACTCCAAGAATCGATAAACGGTTCGTCTGGCCGCATTAGCAACAGCACCAACAAGCGGTTCTGCACGGTATCGACGGAAAAAATAACATTATCTACTCCTACTTTAAAGTCAGCTAATGAGCAACCCTCGCTCTTGTTTGTGCCTCGTGCCATGCGTACAAATGCTCCCTATGGATGTAATCTTCGATGGTGGGAGTCAGAGCTTCCCTGTCTCCTTTTTCCCGATAGGAAGTAGAAGAAACATTGGGAGCACTCAAAGATGCGATCGCCACCTCTGCACCCATGCGCCTCAACTGCCACAAATCTAATTGTTCTGATGGATAACCGGGTCGCGGTACTATCAGCAAGTCCACTTGTTTTAACAATTGTTCAAATTTGTACCAGCGAGACAGTTGCCCCACCAAGTCCGAACCTATTACCAGCGTCAAATCTGCATTCGGCCACAGCAATTTTGCTTGTTCCACAGTTTCCACAGTCCTCGGACTGCTGAGTTCTGGATGCAAGCAAAGATTGTGTCTGGGCGAATTAATTTCTTGAATCATTAACAGCAGCATTGCCGATCGGTGTTCTAGAGAAGTTTGGTGCGACTTAAAAGGATTGTCCGACGCCCAAACTGCTACCCAATCAAAATGTTGCGAAAGCCAACTCAGAATTGTTTTATGTCCCGCTGTTGGTGGATCGGCACTGGTTCCAAAAAGAGCAATCTTCTGCATAGGGAATCGGTAATTGTTGACTGTTGACTGTTGACTGTTGACTGTTGACTGTTGACTGTTGACTTCAATCTAAAATCTAAAATCTAAAATCTAAAATCGATTGACTCTTTTTCGTTTTTTCGGTGAGACTCTGCAAATCTGTAGAAATTTCCACTGACGGCGAAATCGGGTTGTCAAGTTGACGAGTTTCGGGTCGAAGACTGGCGACAGAAGCAGCAGTGCGTTTGGCGATATCCTCCAAACTTTCCTGGTTCTTGACTCGTTTTCCCTCCTTGAAAACCAACTCCATTAATGGTAAGTAAGAATCGCAATTGTGAATAGTTTCTCCCGACAATCCTAAACAATCTCCGAGAATTTGCCCATTTTCAATATGTCTAAAAATTTGCTTTCTTCCTGGATATGTTACCTTGCCGCTTGCCTCTTTCATCACCGGAATTCCGTCAATTTCCACCAACTTATAAACACCGTTGACAGGGGAACCGCTGACTAACTTGGTTCCCAAACCGTAACCGTCAATGCAAGCACCGCTACTTTTTAATTTAGCAATTTCTCGATCGTCCAAATCGCCACTAGCAAAAATTGGAACCCCAGGCAGGATCGATCGAACTTCCCGCGACAGCACCGCCAAATCGCCCGAATCCAGCCGCACGCCTTCCAACTGCATTTCACCGCTGTTTACTCGATCGGCCAACATCCGCGCCGCCCCCACAGTATCATAAGTATCGATCAGCAGTGGCGCCCCCGGAAAATAGCGGTGAAAAGCTGCAAACGCCTGATTCTCGCTGCCTTCGAGGGCGGCAACAGCCATTACCAAAGCATGGGCGATCGTACCGACAGGTTTGCGGCCCAACTTCAAAGCAGCCAAAACATTAGAAGTTCCGTCGAATCCCGCAGCCAGAGCAGCCCTAGCCGCCCAAACAGCAGCTTGAGGCCCAAAAGCCCTGCGCGTCCCGAATTCCAGCAACTTAGCCTCCGGGCCCGCCACATCCCGCAGCCGCGCTGCCCGCGTCGCAATCAAAGTTTGATAATTTATGGCATTCAATAAATAAGTTTCCACTAACTGAGCCTGCCACAGAGGAGCCTCAATTCGCAGCAGTGGCTCATTGGCAAAAACCGCCGTCCCCTCCGGCACCGCCCAAACATCGCCAGTAAAACGGGCTGTGGCGAGTAAAGTCCAAAATCGTTCCGGGGCGCCGGCAAAAATCCCAGTGGACTGCAAAGCCTCAATTTGCGACTGAGAAAACCGAAATTTCTCCAAATAATCGATAACTTGAGCCAAACCCATCGCGATCGCGTAGCCAAAACCTTCTGGCAGCCTGCGCGCGAACAACTCAAAACTCGCGGCCCGCCCGTCGAGCCCTTCCCCGACGTAACAAGCGGCCATCGTTAGCTGGTAGAGATCGGTCAAAAGGCTGTAATCTGCTGAAGAAACCGTTAGTTCCTGGTCTTCTAAGATTTCTTCAAAACCTGTGAGCTGCAGGCTTTCTGTGGTAGTTTTCATAAAAAAAACCCCGGACAAACTTCTTTTTCTTAATTATAGTGACAAACACCATATCTTTTTGTAAATATTTGATGAAGATTGCAGATATTTGTCGGATAAATTCGCTTATAATGCCCTTTGATAGCGGATCTCGGTTAATTTGTACATTAATATTATGGTAAATTCAATATAAATATTGAATTTAACAAACTCAGAATTAAGCACAAACACTCAAGCGTTCCGGGTTTTTTGCGAAAATATTTCGTTGCAGCCTTTGAATAGAGTTAGAAAACCCGGTTTCTGACCGTCGGGAGGGCGATCGCGAGTGCTGGAGTTGAGCGAGGAAATAATCTACCAGCAAAAGGTCGATCGTCCAAAAATGCGTAATTTCTTAAACCTTCAGCTTGCTTTATTGTTGCAGACCAATAAGTAATTCAAATAAATATTGCTAAACTCATCCACAGCCCAAAAATCAGAGTAATATTAAAAGTATCAGAACTCAGACAAGAGAGGCAGATTCTATGAATCTTTCTAAATCTTTGGCAAACGCGATGCGTTACGTTTCGGAAGCAGCGGTGCGGATTTTTAGCCCCAGCGATGACAACTATCCCAATAGTGGAG
This sequence comes from Microcoleus sp. D3_18_C2, assembly GCF_036702395.1. NCBI lineage: Bacteria > Bacillati > Cyanobacteriota > Cyanophyceae > Oscillatoriales > Microcoleaceae > Microcoleus > Microcoleus sp. D3_18_C2. Next base: position 67,977 of record NZ_JAUBTG010000018.1, read on the forward strand.
TTCAACCTTTTGAGGGTAAGCTCTCCAAAAGTGCTAAATCCAAAGAATGAACAGCCATTCCCACCGTTTCTAGCGAGTTCGGCACAGGCATTCAGTTTAACAGTCAACGGTTAACAATTAACTGTTGACTGTTAACTTTTGAGTTTTGATTTTGACCGAAAGCATCCAGGATACCCGCCACGTGATTCATTCCTTCGCAGACTCAGGACGGAGAAATCAAAAACCTGTATCCGATGAAGCTTGCCGAACGTATTTATCTCGCGCAAGTCAATGCTTCAATCTAAAATCTAAAATCTAAAATCTAAAATCGATTGACTGTTAATAGTAATTGTATGTGCGGTTTCCCTTCGTTCTACCCAAGCTACAATTACCAATCACCAATTACACTGAACTTCCCCAATTTACCAAACAAAGGCATATTCAGTGTAGAGTAAGCTTTTTAAAGATTTTGGCGCCCGGTTTACTGCGTATAAATCAGAGAAACACCAAGCAAATCTAGAGCCTTTTGTTGCACTGGGGTTGGTTTAGTAATCTTATCAAAAACAAAACTAGCACCCTTAATAGTTGATTGAATTTGATTGTGAGCTAGAGTACCCAAATCCGCTAGTAACTAACCTTTAGTTGAGGAGATAACCTGAACTTTTGGCTAGGTATCGCAGAGCGCATACAAATATATACTGGTAACACTCTCTGGCAATGACTAAAGCCTGCGTGCCATGCCTGAGTTTCTCCAAGCGATCGCAGCCTATGTTTGAGGGAAACACCTAGCCAAAAGTTGAGGATTTTATCTCACAGATTCTGAGTCGCAAGCTGACTATTTGGCTAAGTTAATACTCAACTAAAAGCTAGAAGCTTTTTAGGGTTATTATCTTAGGCTGAAAATAGTAAATCAACCAGAAAAAAGACCATGAACTTAATTAAAGTGTCGGGATTATCGGCTTCAATCGTACTATCGTTATCCATCTTTCAGCAGCCGACTCATGCTCAAAAAGCAAGTACCTTTGCTACCAGTTGCACGGACATTTCAATCAATGGCGCTCAATTATCAGCAACTTGTAACAAAAAAAATGGTACCAGTCAGCGCACTTCCATTACCATTAAAGGCGTTCATAATCAAAATGGACAACTCGTGCAAGGTAATCTTAATGAACAAAGTACGTTCAACCGAACTTGCACAGGCATCAGCATAAAGGGAGACGAACTGTCTGCCAATTGCCGCGGTGGAAATCAGCCATCTTCTGTCACATTACTAGGAATTGATAATAACGATGGCAACCTAACCTATTAGTTAGTGTAGTTGGGCGATCGCTTACTCAGTCTGGTTGTATAGCCGATCGAGGAACGCCCCAAAACTTCCTCCCTCACAGCAGTAATCTATAACCAAAAAGTGCGATCGCCCCCACGCCCCAACCCCCCAACACAAACCACTCACCCCACTGCAATAAAAAAAGTTTAACCTCAAAGGAGCCTTTACTGATGACTCACTTCGGCATTCTCTGTCCGGGATTCAACAGCCACCTCAACACTATGATACCTTTGGGCTGCGAACTGCTTCGTCGCGGTCATCGAGTTACTGTATTTAACTTCCCTGATGCTAAAGCCACAACTCTAGCCAGTGGATTAGAATTCCAGTCATTAGCTGAAGATGAGTTTCCCCTAGGAACAAATGCAGAAACTTTGAGCCAACAGGGGAAGCTCAGCGGACTGGCTGCCTTTCGATCTTCTATTAAAACTTTTACCCAGATTTCGGCTGCTATTTTCAGAGAGGCTCCAAGCGCCATTAAAAAAGCAGGTGTAGAAGCTTTGCTTGTAGACCAAGTTTCGCTCGAAGGAGGAACGATCGCGGATTTTCTCAACCTTCCTTTTATAACAGTTTGCAGTGCCTTAGCCGTCAACCGAGAACCCAACATTCCTCCCTTTTGTACCCTTTGGCCGTACACTCCAACTTGGGGAGCACGTTTACGCAATCAAATTAGCTATCAGTTACTCAGTTTGGTTGTTAAACCGCTTCGAGGACCGATAGCCGAGTATCGCCGAAAGTGGAAATTACCTGTCTACTCTCACCCGAATGACTTTTACTCTAAACTCGCTCAAATCAGCCAACAACCCGCAGAATTTGATTTTCCCAGGCAAGATTTACCTGCACACTTCCATTTCACTGGCCCTTATGACAACAGATCCACGCGCAAACCAGTCCCTTTTCCTTTTGATAAATTAACTGGCAAACCATTGATTTATGCTTCGATGGGAACTGTGCAAAATCGCTTGCTGGATGTTTTTCAAATAATCGCCTCTGCTTGTGAAGGATTAGACGCTCAATTGGTAATATCTCTCGGAGGTGGTGCGACTCCCGAATCTTTGCCGCCCTTGCTGGGAAATCCGATCGTTGTTGGCTATGCACCACAATTAGAATTGCTGCAAAAAGCCACTCTCACGATTACTCATGCCGGGATGAATACGACTTTGGAATCTTTGAGCAATGGAGTCCCAATGGTGGCAATTCCTGTGGCGAATGATCAGCCGGGAGTGGCAGCGCGGATTGCTTATACGGGTGTTGGCGAAGTGGTTCCTTTGAAGGAATTGAGCGTTTCTAAAGTCCGATCGGCAATTGTGAAAGTCCTAACCCAAGATTCGTATAAACAAAGGGCGATCGAGATGCAAGAGGCGATCGGGCGATCGGGCGGAACTAAGCGCGCCGCTGATATTATCGAACAAGCTGTATTGACTGGGAAGCCTGTCTTGGCTTCTAAAATCTAAAATCTCAGATGTGGAGTCAAATCTAAAATCTAAAATCTAAAATCTAAAATCTAAAATCTAAAATCTAAAATCGACTGATGGCTCACGCCCCTCTGGTGTGAGGAGCAAATTTATGCTATGTTCGACTGCAAAGTTGACTGCAGGCTGAATATGCTCACTTTTCCTGGCGTTGAAGTCACAGAGCTTATCTACGAAAGCGCAAACTCGCTGGTTTACCGAGGATTCCGACAACCCGACAGTCTCCCCGTCATCCTCAAAGTCCTCAAAGAAAATTATCCCACACCCCAAGAACTCGCCCGCTATCGCACAGAGTATAAAATTACACAATCTCTGAATCTGAGTGGCTGTATAAAAGCCTATGATTTGCAGCCATATCAAAACACGCTGGTAATGTTTGTTGAGGATTTTGGCGGCGAATCCTTGAAAATTTGGATGCAGCAGCAAAAATTTAGTATTGCAGAATTCTTGCGAATTGCGATCGCCACAACAGAAAGTTTACAACAAATTCACAGCGCCCACATCATTCACAAAGACATTAACCCTTCAAATATTGTCTTCAATCCAGCCAGCGGCGAACTCAAAATTATCGATTTTGGCATTTCCACGCAGTTAACGCGCGAGAATTACACCATCAAAAATCCCAACATTTTAGAGGGAACTCTTGCTTATATGTCGCCGGAACAAACCGGCAGAATGAACCGCAGTTTAGATTACCGCACGGATTTTTATTCCCTGGGGGCTACCTTTTACGAACTGCTGACAAACAAATTGCCTTTTGACACCAATGATGTGCTGGAATTGGTACACAGTCATCTCGCTAAACAGCCCTTATCTCCATCTCAGGTGAATCCCGAAATTCCGCAAATTGTTTCCGATATTGTGATGAAGTTGATGGGGAAAAATTCTGAGGAGCGGTATCAAAGTGCGATCGGAATTAAACTCGATTTAGAAGAATGTTTAAATCAACTGCACACTCATAACAATATATCAGTTTTTACCCTAGGATGTCAAGATATTTATGACCGTTTTCAAATCCCGCAAAAACTTTACGGCAGAGAGCGAGAAATTGATAGTTTACTAACAGCTTTTGAAACAGTCAGCAGTCACAGGCAAGATGCCTGTGCCACCAGCAGTCACAGGCAAGATGCCTGTGCCACCAGCAGTCACAGGCAAGATGCCTGTGCCACAAGTGGACATGGGGAAGATGCCTGTGCCACAAGTGGACATGGGGAAGATGCCTGTGCCACCAGCAGTCACAGGCAAGATGCCTGTGCCACCAGCAGTCACAGGCAAGATGCCTGTGCCACA
>NZ_JAUBTG010000018.1:72141-100687 GCF_036702395.1 Microcoleus sp. D3_18_C2
AGCTCAATGATGCTGATTTCGGGATATTCTGGTATCGGCAAATCAGCTTTGGTGCAAGAATTATACAAACCGATTACTCAACATCGCGGTTATTTTATCTCCGGCAAATTTGACCAATATCAGCGCAATATTCCCTACAGCGCCATTGTCAATTCTTTTCAGGATTTAGCCAAACAACTGTTAGCAGAAAGCGAAGCCAATCTCACAGAATGGCGGAAAAAATTATTAGCCGCATTGGGAATCAACGGTCAAGTTATTATTGACGTGATTCCCGAAATTGAATTAATTATCGGCAAGCAACCCGCCCCGCCAGAATTGGGTGCTGGTGAAGCGGAAAATCGCTTTAATTTTGTGTTTCAAAACTTCATTAAAGTTTTTACTAAACCAGAACATCCTCTGACAATATTTATCGATGATTTGCAGTGGGCTGACGGGGCATCTCTGAAACTGATGCAACTGCTGATGAATGCTTCGCCAGCGGGACTGTTTTTAATTGGGGCTTATCGGGATAACGAAGTTTCTGCTGCTCATCCGTTAATGCTAACAATTGAAGAGATTGTCAAAAATGGGGCAAAAGTCGATCGCGTTTTCCTGTCACCTTTGGATTTATCCTCTGTGACTCAACTGATTTCCGATGCCCTGAATTGCCCGGAAGCAAGAGTCAACTCCCTTGCCGAGTTAGTCTTTTTCAAAACGGGCGGAAATCCTTTCTTTATGAATGAATTTCTCAAATCGCTTTATACAGAAGGGCTGTTACAATTTGACTTTACCCCCAGGGCTGTTTCGGGGCAACCACGGGGGGATTGCCCCTACGAAAAACCAGGGTTTTGTAGGGGCGGTGCCCCCGTGCCCGCCCAGCCCATAGACGATGGGGTAGGGGTTTCAGATATCGGGGCTCTTCACGAGGGATTGCCCCTACAAGAGAATGAAACAGCCCAGCCTCACCAAGGGGGGACACAGGGGAGTTGGCAGTGGGATTTAGAAGAAATTCAAGCGAGAAATTTCACTGATAATGTTGTCGAATTGATGGCTGGCAAAATTCAACAACTGTCAGAGAAAACGCAGGAAACGTTAAAGATAGCAGCCTGCATTGGCAATCTATTCGACCTGAAAACCCTCGCCTCACTTTGCGAAAAATCTGTGGGACAAACGGCGGATGATTTGTACGCAGCACTTGCTGAGAATTTAGTAGTGTTGCTGGGGAATATGGGAGATGTGGAATTAGAAATTGCAGGCAAATTACCCAGTACCCAATCCGTAGAATACAAGTTTGTTCATGACAGAATTCAGCAAGCCGCTTATTCCCTGATTTCCGAAGAAGATAAGCCGGCGGTTCACCATCAAATAGGAAAACTGCTGCTGCAAAATACCCTCGCAGATGACAGGCAAGATGCCTGTCCCACAGAAGAACAAATTTTTGACATTGTTAATCAACTCAATTTCGGCTGCCAGCTAATTTCCCATCAAACAGAAAGAGATGAACTGGCTCAGTTAAATCTGATGGCTGGCAAAAAAGCCAAGGCATCGGCAGCTTATCAGGCAGCTTTTAACTATCTGCAAACGGGGATAAATTTGCTTGCCGAAAACGCTTGGGTGGTGCAATACAAGCTAAGTTTACAACTGCATCAAGAAGCCGCAGAGCTAGCTTACATATTGGGCGATTTTGAGCAGATGGAAAGTTTAGGGAACCTCGTGCTAACAAATGCTAAAACAGTGTTCGATCGCGTCAAAGTTATCGAGGTAAAAATGGGTACTCATGCTGCCCAAAATCAACTAGATATGGCACTTAATATGGGGCTAAAAATTCTGAGGCAGTTGGGAGTCAAACTGCCCGCAAAGCCTAACAATCTAGATAGCATAATCGGATTGCTGGAAGTTAAGTTAACCCTAGCTGGGAAACGCATTGAGGATTTAGCCAATTTACCTCAAGGAAGCGATCCTGCTAAACAAGCCGCACTGCGTATCTTGTCATTTATGGCTACTGTCGCCTATGGCGTTGCCCCTCAACTGATGCCTTTAATTGTGTTTAAGCAGGTGATTTTATCTGTAAAGTATGGCAACTATCCTGAGTCTCTCCATGCTTATGCAGTTTATGGATTAATTTTGTGCGGAGTGGTGGGAGATATTGAAGGTGGTTATAAATTTGGTCAGCTAGCATTGAGGATGTTGGAGCAATTTGGCAAGCCAGAATTAAAAACTAAAGTCCTTATTCCCTTTAATGACTTCATCCGTCATTGGAAAGCACCAGCTAAAGAAAGTTTGCCATCTTTGTTAGAAGCTTACAAAAGCGGATTGGAAACAGGACAAGTTGAAGAACGTGCTTGTGCGTCTCAAACTTACTGCGGTTATTCGTACCTCTTCGGCGCTGAATTGTCAGGGCTGGAACGCGATATTGCTACTTATCGCGAGGGGATAGAAAAGTTAAAATTTGATCCAATTATTTGGCAGATTAGACCCTTAGATCAGTCGGTTTTTAATTTATTAGGTAAGTCGGAAAATCCCTGCTATTTAATTGGGGATGCCTATGATGAGCGGACTGCGCTATCACTGTTAACTGAAGCTAACGATCGCACTTCGATTTTTGCCCTGCATTTTTATAAAATGATTCTCTGTTATTTATTCGGGCAATATGCTGAAGCGGTATCAAATGCAGCTTCCACAATGCAGTATGTAGATAGTGCCGCTGGAACTCTGCAAGTATCCTACTGCTATTTTTATGAATCGCTGGCTCAACTTTCGTTTTATTCTAATGCTTCTTTTGACCAGCAAAAGCACGGTTTAAAAAAAGTCAGGGCTAATCAGAAAAAAATGAAAAAATGGGCGCATCACGCTCCGATGAATCACTTGCACAAATTTAATTTAGTTGAGGCAGAAAGATATCGGGTTATTGGTAAAGATGCACGGGCGATCGACTATTACGATCGCGCAATTTCCCTCGCCAAAGAAAACGAGTACATCCACGAAGCCGCCCTTGCTTACGAACTCGCTGCCAAGTTCTATTTATCCAGGGGGAAAGAATTAACAGCTAAAGCTTATATGCAGGAAGCTCGTTACTGCTACCAGCTATGGGGTGCAGCGGCTAAAGTCAAAGATTTAGAAACGCGATATCCGCAATTATTTACGATCGATAAACCGATAAATAAAGAAATTTCAACCACTACATCAACTACGGGCAGCCGTTCTAGTTCTTCCTTGGATATCGCTACAGTCATGAAAGCTTCCGAGGCAATTGCTGGGGAAATTGTACAGGATAAATTACTCTCCAGATTGATGAAAATTTTGATTGAAAATGTCGGCGCTCAAAAAGGATATTTGATTATAGAAACCCAGGGAAAATTGCTGATTGAAGCTGAAGGTGTAATGAATGATGAACAGATAACAGTGTTGCAATCTGAACCAGTTGAAAATTGCCCGGAACTTTCCGAAGCTATTATCAATTATGTCGCTCGAACCCAAGAAAATTTAGTGCTAAATGATGCCACCCGTGAAGGAAAGTTTACGAATGACCCTTACATCAAAGCACGTCAGCCCAAGTCTATTTTGTGTGCTGCTTTGATGAATCAAGGTCAACTGGCTGCTATTGTTTATCTCGAAAATAACCTTACCGCACAAGCTTTTACGCCCGATCGCCTGGAAGTATTACAATTGCTATCGGGACAAGCAGCGATCGCACTTACCAATGCTAAACTCTTCTCTGAAGTCAAGGAACGCGAAAGCCGGCTTACTCAATTTATCAATGCTATGCCAATTGGGGTAGCCGTGCATGACACCACCGGACAAATTACCTATGCAAATCAGACAGCACATCAACTAAGTGCCATTCCCACACTACCCGAAGCAAATACTGAGAAATTAGCAGAAGCTTGTCAACTTTATCTCGCGGGAACTAACGAGTTATATCCCACCGCACAAATACCAATCGTGCGTTCTTTGGCGGGTGAAACTGTCAAAGTAGATGATATCGAGTTCCACCGACCTGATAAAATTGTTTCCTTGGAAGTTTCCAGCACACCAATTGTGGATGAAACTGGCAAAATTAATTATGCGATCGCCACATTTCAAGACATCACCGATCGCAAACAAGCAGAAAAAGTTTTAGCCGACTACAACCGCACTTTAGAACAGCAAGTGAGCGATCGCACTCTCGAACTCCAGCGAGAAATCATCGAGCGACAACGAGCTGAAGAAGCAGCACAAGAAGCCAACCGAGCAAAAAGTACATTCCTCGCAAATATGAGCCACGAATTGCGGACTCCCCTCAATGCAATTCTCGGATTTTCCCAATTAATGAATCGCGGTTCTAACTTATTGCAGGAACAGCAAGAACACCTGAGTATTATCACCCGCAGCGGAGAACATTTGCTCGAACTGATTAACCAAGTATTAGATTTGTCCAAAATAGAAGCGGGACGCACGACTCTCAACCAGACGAATTTTGACCTCCACCGCCTGCTGGACGACATCAAAAATATGTTCCAAATTCCGGCACAAAATAAGGGATTGCAGTTATTAGTAGAGCGGAGGCAAGACGTTCCCCAATATGTGCGAACTGATGAAATAAAATTGCGCCAAATCTTGATTAACCTGCTTTCTAACGCGATTAAATTCACCTCCGAAGGCGGCATTCATGTAAAAGTTAAAAATCAGGATTTTGCTCAGAAAATCAGCTTTGAGATTGAAGACACAGGAGATGGAATTGATGTTATTGAATTAGACAAGATATTTGAAGCTTTTGTTCAAACCAAAACCGGGGAAGAATCGCAACAAGGAACAGGATTAGGTTTAACGATCGCACGTTCTTTTGTACACTTAATGGGCGGTGAAATGACAGTCAGTTCTCGTCCTGGAGGCGGTACTATTTTCAAATTTGACATTAAAGTTAATTCAGTTGAAAAAGCCGATCGCCAACGGGAACAGCCAACCAGACGAGTTATGGCGATCGCGCCCAATCAACCCCGCTATCGGATTATCGTTGCAGACGACGCTTTTGACAACCGCCAACTGCTAGTTAAACTGCTTTCCGCGATCGGTTTTGAAGTTTACGAAGCCAAAAATGGGAGAGAAGCAATAGAAAAGTGGGAGCAATATTCGCCGCACTTAATCTTTATGGATATGCGGATGCCGGTGATGGATGGGTATGAAGCCACCAAACAAATTAAAGAGGGCAACCACAGGGGGATTGCCCCTACGGAAAACGATGATTTTGTAGGGGTAGTGCCCCCGTGCCTACCCCAGACAGCAATTGTTGCCATAACAGCAAGTAGTTTTGAGGAAGAGAAAGCTGTTGTCCTTTCTACCGGCTGCGATGATTTTATTCGCAAACCATTTAGAGAAGCAAACATATTTGATATTCTGCACAAACATATCGGAGTGCAATTCGTTTTTGAAGAACTAAATGCTGCGCCCAGCTTCACAGAAAATGAAGTAAATGTATTGACAAAAAGCGCTTTTTCTGAATTGCCTCCTGAGTTACTAGCCAATCTTCAGCAAGCCATTAGCAATCTCGATTTGGAACAGATGCACACAGTCATCAGTCAAATTCGCGAAATCAATCAGCCCTTAGCGAGGGCGATCGCAGCTTGCATTAAAAATTTTCAGTACGAACAGTTGCTAAATTTAATACACACATTAAGGGATGAGACATGAAGAAAAACCTCCGTTTTACCCGCGAAGAAAGTATTTTAGTTATTGATGATTGTCCTGAGAACTTAAAACTTTTAAGCAGCATACTATCTGTCGCTGGGTATAAAGTTCACCTAGCTCCCAGTGGGAAATTAGCTCTTAACTTTATCAATGCCAATTTACCCGACTTAATTTTACTGGATATTATGATGCCTCACATGGATGGCTACGAAGTCTGCGAGCAGCTCAAAGCTACTCCAAAAACTCAAGATATCCCAATAATTTTTATCAGCGCTTTGCAAGAAGTTTTAGATAAGGTAAAAGCATTTTCTCTGGGCGGAATAGACTATATTACCAAACCTTTTCAACAACAAGAAGTTTTAGTGCGCGTCGAAAATCAATTGCGTCTGAGAAGGATGTCTAAACAACTCCTAGACCAAAATATTCTCGAAGAGCGCAACCGGATGGCGCGGGAAATTCACGACACTTTAGCGCAAACTTTTACAGGCATCATCATACATTTGGGAGCCGCCGAACGGGTAATAGCAGCCAATCCAGAACAAGCACAAGCATACATGAAAACAGTCTGCGAATTGGCTCGCTCTGGACTTGCCGAAGCGCGGCGATCCGTAGAATCTTTACGCCCGCAACTGTTAGAAGAGGGCGATTTGTATAGCGCTCTCAACCAAATCGCTAAACAACTGTCATCAGATACTGATACGTACACTATTTTTGAAGTGGTTGGCACGGCATATTCCCTACCATTAGAGGTAGAAAATAATCTGTTGCGTATCGGGCAGGAAGCATTAACAAATGCTTTCAAATATGCCAAAGCTACGGCGATAAAAATTGAGTTAGTATACGAAATATCCAAGTTTCTTTTGCGGGTGCAAGACAACGGACAGGGATTTGATACAGAAAGTATCTGTTTTAGGAATGGCTTTGGTTTATTGGGAATGAGAGAACGCGCCGATCGCATTAACGCGCAGCTAACAGTAAACAGCCGCCCCGGAAACGGAACAGAAGTTATAGTTTCAGTTAATCGCCAGTAAAGGTGCACATTTCGCACCATACATAGTAAGTTTGTAGTGAGAAATTCAGTTTTTTTAATAAGATTAACAGGGTAAACATGATTAACCAATCAAATATTATTCGCGTTTTAATTGCCGACGATCATTATATTGTGCGGCAAGGTTTAGTGGCGCTGCTGAATCAGGAATCAGATGTTAAAGTTGTGGCGCAAGCAAGCAACGGGCAGGAAGCATTAACAATGTTCCGCGAATATCAGCCCGATGTCACCCTTATGGATATGCGGATGCCCCAAATGGATGGAGTCGCCGCCATTGCTGCGATTTGTGCGGAGTTTTCCAGCGCCCGGATTGTGGTGCTGACGACTTATGACGGCGATGAAAACATCTATCGCGGATTGCAAGCTGGCGCTAAGGGCTATCTGCTTAAGGATGCGGAACCAGAGGAACTTTTAGCAGCAATTCGGACTGTTTTTGAGGGTAAAAAGTACATTCCGCTGGCAGTGGGTGTTAAGTTAGCCGATCGCCTGAGTGGGCCTGAATTGAGCGATCGCGAATTAGAAGTCATCCGCCTCATAGTCGCTGGTAAAAGCAACAGCCAGATTAGTGAAGTTTTGCACATCAGCGAAAGCACCGTCAAGTTTCACATCAACAATATTTTGAGCAAAATGGGAGTTAGCGATCGCACGCAGGCCGCGATTTCCGCCTTAAAACGGGGGATTGTCAGCCTGTAGTTTAATGAGCAGTATTTTTTTTACTGACAAATATAGGAATCCTAAATCATTTGTGAATTTCTTACTCCCTCCCCTTGATAAGGGGAGGGTTGGGGTGGGGTAAACATTTTACGACTCCTGCAAGGATTGCTATATGACTATTATGACGGCAAATAATGATAAGACCTTAAGTTTTACGCCAAAACTTTTTAGTAAGGCTAAGCTGGAACTCCTAGGATAAATTAGCCCTGCTAAAAAAAAATGCTTTATTCATTTTTGTCCAAATCTCAAGTCAAAATCCGCTTTTTAAAACAGTTTGTAGCCGCTGTTTCGGCGTCTTTAGCACTTAGTGCAACAACCAGTTTGAAACCCTCGCCGGTATTAGCAGCTAGCAATATCCCCCTCGCAAATGGAACCTCGATTCAGTTAGTCGCAAAACCTGATTCTAGCCTGCAGTTAGGGCAGTTGCGTACCACTGTTCCCGTGCAGACAATGCAGCTCGATCCGGGCGGATTTATCCCGATCGCGATCGGCGGTATGATAATTATTCTAGTGCTGCCATTATTTTTTGGCGGATTGGTAGTAATTGGCGATCGCGAAGTTGGCATTGTCAGTAAAAAGTTTAGCTTCGGCGGCAAGTCTTTACCGCCCGGAGATTTAATTGCCTTAAACGGAGAAGCGGGATATCAAGCTGATACTTTGCCCCCCGGTTGGCACTGGGGTTATTGGCCTTTGCAGTACAACGTTCGCAAAGAGTCTCTAACTGTAGTTCCCCAAGGTGAAATTGCCCTGATTATCGCAGCAGGTGGTAAGTCAATTCCACCGCAGCGCATCCTCGGCAAAATCACAGAATGTGACAATTTTCAAGATGCTCGCCAATTCCTCAAAGGCGGCGGCGAAAAAGGTAGACAACTCGGCATTTTGACTGGCGGTAGCTATCGAATTAATACAGCATTATTTACAGTAATTACAGCGGCAAATGCTGCCAAACACGGGATGACAGCCGAACAATTAAAGCTGTACAGAATTGCCCCTGATAAAGTGGGAATTGTCACAACTTTTGACGGCGTTCCGATTCAAGATGGCGAAATTGCTGGCCCAATTATTCCGAATCACGACAACTTCCAAAACGCGCAAAAATTTATCACCGCCGGCGGGCGGCGCGGTTTGCAGGAACAGGTTTTGCTTTCCGGTTCGTGGAACTTAAATCCTTGGTTTGTCGGGGTTGACCAAGTGGCGATGACCGAAATCCCGATCGGCTATGTCGGCGCGGTTATTTCCTATGTCGGCCAAACCTCGGAAGATGTGAGCGGCGCTGCTTTCACTCACGGAAATTTAGTAAATGTCGGCAATAAAGGGGTTTGGGTAACTCCCCTTTATCCGGGGAAACATCCGCTGAATACTCGCATTTTGAAAGTAGAGTTAGTGCCGACTACTAATATAGTATTGAACTGGTCAGGAAAAACAGAAAGGCACAGTTACGATTCTCAACTTTCGTCTTTAACCGTGCGTTCTCAAGACGGTTTTGCCTTTGATTTAGAAGTAGCTCAGATTATTCACGTTGGAGCCTTGGATGCTCCCAAAGTGATTTCTCGCGTCGGTTCGATGCAGAATTTAGTAGACCACGTTTTGCAGCCGACAATTGGGAATTATTTCCGCAATTCGGCTCAAGCTTATTCTGTATTAGATTTTCTCTCGGCAAGAAGCGGCAGACAAGCGGAAGCCGCCGAGTATATCAAAGCAGCTTTGCGTACCTACGACGTGCAAGCAATTGATACTTTGATCGGGGATATTTTGCCGCCTGCAGAGTTGATGCAAACTCAAACAGATCGCAAAATTGCTGAAGAACAGTGCAAGACTTATGAGGTGCAGCAATTAGCACAAACTCAGCGGCAACAATTGGTGCGGGAAACGGCGCTGGCTGAGATTCAACAAGAGATGGTGAAATCGGAACAAGGCGTGAAGATTTCTGAGTTGAAAGCGAATTCTCAGGTGAAACAAGCTCAAGGCGAAGCTGAGTCGATTCGGGTGAAGGGAAATGCTCAAGCTGAAGCTTATCGCGCGGGTGTTGTAGCTTTGGGAGGTTCGGGTTATACGGCTTTGCAGTTAATGCAAATTATAGGCGATCGCAACGTGCGAGTTGTGCCGGATGTTGCGGTAACAGGCAACGGTAGCGGTGGCGGTTTGGTTGATGGTTTGCTGGGAATGATGATGTGGAATCAAACGAGCAAAAATGGAGAAAATGGCGGGGAGTTACCGTTAGTTAACCTACAGAAATCGGAACCTGCGGCCAAGTTATCAGTAGCCCAGGTGAATTCTGTTAAGCCGTCGGCATCTCGCGCTAATTCCCCTGTTGCCAATTCTGAGGCTGATATTGCTCCGCTGTTTGATGAATTGCCGTTTGACGATCGATCTTTTAGTTAGGCTGTGCAGTTTGTAGTCACAAACCAGAATACTCACAACCCCGACTTCTTGGAGAAGTCGGGATTCTAATTATCTCGATCGATAATATCTTTACTCTTCACTCCAAGCACTGATAAACTCTATTTGATTTTGCATTTCTGCCGCTGATTTGGCAGAAATTAGACTCAAAAGGCGACGCATTTGTTCTCCCACTGAATAATTTTGCTGTCCTAAAATAATTCCTGCATGAGAATCTCCTCTTTCTAGCCAATTGGTATGGATTCTATAAAAATCCCTAATGTTGAAACTATAAATTACCCTTTGATTAGTAAAAGCCCAAGTTAATTGCTCTTCATCGCTGCGAGATAACATCCCTGTTTCGGCAACTGTAATAACATCTACACCACGACTTTGTAAAGCTTGCAATAGTTTTTTACTTCGTGAATCTTCATCTAAGTAAAGACGAATTTGGCTCATGCTTTCTCCGGCATTTTTAGCCGATTTAATGCTGCCAAACGTTCATATTCTGCTTGTTCAGCCGCTAAATCTGCTTCTATTTCTGCTCGATTTGCGTGATAATAAGTCAGTGCAGCATAAACCTGTGCTAAGGTGAGATGATCCAGATCCGCTGCTATTTCCTCAGCACTATTACCTTGTTTGTATAAGACTACGATTCGCTGCACCGATGTGGCAGTACCTGCAATAATAGGGATGCCATTGCGAAGGTTCGGATCGCGGGTAATTAAAGTGCCAATATCAGTTAAAGTTGGCATAGGTGAATCTGGGGTTAAAAATTAGAACTTAATTATAGCATAATTTTATTAAATTTTTGAGCTATAATCAAATCAACTTGCCCTAAGTGTTCCACAAGATAAGAAGCAAGAGGATTGGCTATGTTAACTACTGTTCGAGAAGTTTACGATCGCGTTCTGTCTACCCTTTCACCAAAGGATAGACTGCGCTTGGCAACTCTTATTCTCAACGATTTGGTGCAGCAAAATCTGTCGGTTGTCGATGAAAGTGAGACTTGGACTGAGGAAGATAAACTCGATGTGACGGCATTTTCTTTGCAGTACGCGGCAACCCTTTTTTCGGAAAATGAGGAGATGTAATAGTGTCTTTTAATCCTGGTGATGTGGTGACAGTTGATTTTCCTGGTGTGACTGGCATTAAACGTCGTCCGGCTGTAATTCTATCATCAGTTACCTATAACACAACCCGCCGCGATGTAATAGCTGGACTCCTTACTACACAGACCACTGCTTTAGGTTTAACTGATTATATACTCCAAGATTGGGCCGCAGCAGGTTTACGAGTCGCTTCAGTTTTTCGCAGTTTTATTGTCACTCTCCCCCCATCTTCCAACTTAGTTCTAATTGGTCATCTGTCGGAACGTGACTGGAAGGAGGTTCGTGCTTGCTTGAAAGTCGCTCTTGCGGATTTGGGATGATATAGTTGTTACTGTTGGACTAAGAAGTGTTCGATAATATCCTCTTTAGAGCAGATTATAATTGAATTTTGCCGACTTAATCGATGAAATATTTTGCCCTACTACCATGCTTCTACATACTCACAGAGAGTAGTTGGTTCGGGAATGGGTAAACCCTCCTCTCGCAACCCTTCTAAGTGAAATTCCATCGCTTCTTTAATTTGCTGCTGTACTTCCGAAAGGGTAGCGCCTGTAGCTGCACATCCGGGTAAATCGGGCGCATAAGCTGAATAGTTATTGGGTGTTTTTTCGATCAGAATGGCATAACGCATTATTTAGTCTCGAATTTAGAGTAGATCCTCTTTGAGGAGTTGAGCTTTGACATCCTCTAGGCTAATGCCTTTTCCTTCTCGAAATTGCTGGCGAGACTTCCTGACTCTTTCTTTAAATAGGGGATGATTTTCTAAGTCGTAATCAAAGGCATCATCTTCGTCGGAAAAACCCCGCAATACACCGATTGGTTTTCCTTCTTTCAAGATGATTATGTCTTCTAATTCTGCCAGTTCTAGGTATTTTGAAACATCGGTTTGTAAGTCGGTTAAAGTGACTGTTTTCATTATCTATTCCTCGGTTGATTCAGTAGTTTTTCCTTGACGTAAAAGCCATTCAGCCGCTTGGGATTTAGGAACAATCACGATAATTTCTACAAAGTTATCCCGAATGTCATAGAAAATGCGAATTTCATCTACCCGTAGGCGATATTGCGGTTTTTCCATCTCCCGCAAGCGTTTAATTCTGCTTTTACTTTCTTGGCTGGGGTTGTGTAGGAGATAGGTTTCAATTGCATTGATTACCTTGCCGCGATCGATAGGTCTGAGAAGTTTTAGGTCTTCTAAAGATTCGGTTGTAAATTCTATTTCATAAGGCATATCTAAGCTGTAAATTATGTTTTAAATAGTTCGATAATAAAGACTTGACAAAGGGCTGAAATCGCTATAGACTATAGCTTACAGTTCTCCATGCGAGAGAAGAATAAACCCCAACCACCACCCCACACCACCCCAAACACACGCACACGCACACCACACCACCAGGGGAGGTGGCCACTCTGTGCTTTCAGATTAAAGGTCAGGTCATCGTAGTTCAACCACACGCCGTCCAACCAGTTGCCTCCTTTTAGCCAACCCACGCGATCGCCCAGCTTTCTTTCAGTCTCCCAATCTACTTTACCACCAACTTCTAACCAAATTTTTTTCTGAACGCTAAAGCCAAAAAGACCTTGACTATATTTTACCCACAACTGGTCGATCGTGCGTAAATCATCACAAGGAAAATTATCAATTGATTCCCGATTGAAATAACCTTCCTTCTCCCGTCTCGCAGCTTTCAGCATCACATTGAAAGTTTCCTGATCCGCTTCTTTCCACTTTCCGGCGGCCAATAAATCCCGCAAACGAGTATAGTCAACTCCCCGCGCCGATTTAAGCTGTACAGATAAATTGGCAATCGTTTGTGGAATCGGTTCCCGTAAATAACCTAACCAATCTTTCATCGACTGCGATCGCTGTTGTGGTTCGGATGCCATCCCTTTTTCTATTGCTAAACTCACCCAATCCTTCACCCCAAAATCTTTCGCAGGTGGCAATGCTTCATTTCTAAAATGCCGGTTGAGGGAAGCTGTTGGTACTTTTCCAGTTACCGCATAATATAAAGATGCAGCCAAAGTATAAATATCAACCGTTGGTTTGCCACTACCTTCGATATGCTGTTCCCAAGGAGCAAAAGCAGGGTTATGAGGATGTCTGCTACTAATAATAGTTGGCATTAATTCACTTGCCAGACCAAAATCAATTAACACTGCTTGCCCGTTGGGACGCAACATAATATTACCTGGATGGGCATCTCGATGGACAATTCCTGCTTGGTGAACATCACTTAATGCTTCTCCAATTTGGCGGATCATTGCCACTGCTTCTGTATCCGGGAGTCGCCCCCGTTGCCGTACTGTATCAAATAAACTTTGACCGACGATTAAATCCCTTACCAAACAGTGAAGGCCTTTTTCCTCAAACAAATCGCTAATGCGGACAATTCCAGGATGCGCGTTTTGGCAAAATTTGGCTAAGATTTGCCCTTCGCGGATAAATCGGCGCACAAAGTTGGCGTATTCCGGGTCATTTTGCAAACTTAGATTCGGCGTTTTGAGGACAACTTGATAGTTAAGTTGCAAGTGTGTGGCCTTGTAAGTCATACCAAATCCCCCCATTCCCAGGATGGTATCGATGCGGTAGGGGCGAGTTTTGAGGATTTGTCCGGGCGTCCACAGCATGGCAGGTTGTTTAAATTCTATTTAGTTGCTAATTATGATAAACTGTCTCGCCTTTAAAAAGCAATGAAAAGGAAGCATTCTCAGGATTTAGGCACTCCGATTCAAGAAACCGGGTTTTTAGAGAATCTCTCGGTGACAATGCGTGTTATCTATCGTAAAAACCCGGTTTCTGGACTAAAGTCCTTACTACAAACAAAAATATGTTTTTCAATTCAAGCAGTTGTTTTAACTGGAGGCAGCGGAAAGAAAACAGCCGGCGAGACGCAGAAAAACTCTGCAAGTTTTTGTATGTGTTCGGTTGTAAGTTGGCGCTTTTTACGGAGGATATCTGAGACAATAGACTCTGTTTTAAAAATAGGAACTAGGTCTTTTTGTCTGAGATCAAATTCTTCGATTAAAGCCTTTAACAGTTCTACTCCGTAAATATCAGGTATGGGTTCTAAAGTTTGCTCGTACTCATAAACAAGGGTTCCCAGTACGTTGAGGTAGTCGCGTTCGTCGGGAGTCAGTTCGCCTTTATCCAACAAAGAGTCGATCGCTTCTTGAGTTGCCATTAACTCCTCCTCAGCACTTATGGGTCGCGGCGGAAATGTTTTGAGTAGTTCGATATAAGCGCTAGATTTTTTCATTTGACTATGCACTATTAAGAAAGTAATATTTTATCATTATAGTTGAAAGATGGCATTTTTAAAACCGCAGATTAACGCCGATTTACGCGGATAGAATTTAGTTATTTATCCCTCATAACTCTTGAGGCAATTGATCGCGGTTGAAAACTTTGTACCGATCGCAGTACAATCGATCGATATTGCATCTGAGGAATCTCCCCATGTCAGAACAGTTTTCCACTGAGATTAGCGATCGCATCTGCACTCACATGAACGAAGACCACGCTAGTGCTGTAGTGCTATATGCTCAAGCATTTGGCGGCAAACCGGAGGCGACAGAAGCTCAAATGCTCGCTATTGATGCCAACGGCATGGATTTAACCGCTAAAGTCAACGACGAAACAGTGCCCGTCAGAGTAAATTTCGATCGCACTTTAACCGATGCCGAAGATGCTCACCATACTCTGATTGAAATGGTGAAACAAGCTCGAAAAGCTGCTAAGTAGCCAACTGCTCACGATTCTGTTATAATTTTAACGTTCGCAGTACGGACTTTAGTCCGGCTAAATAGTTGTTAAGGACTAAAGTCCTTACTACTAACCTTTAGTTCGGTTAAATCCTTTTTAAGGACTAAAGTCCTAACTGCAAACAAAATATTTAATAAGGTTGAATATATATTTAAGATATCCAATAAAATGACAGAAAATTACCCAAACCCCAAAGAATTAGATGTCGTCAATGGCAGTAAAAATAACCATTTCGAGGCACTGGTAAAACGACTAGATTTGATGATTCGCGCCCGCTATTCGCTGCTGTACATTGTCGGCGCGGAGGAAGAACCAGTCGAAGCCGTAATTGCCCAAGTAGCGCTGCAAGTAACTCCCGCGCGCCGGGTGTTGTTCTGGGATCTTGTGCGGGGCTGGGAGGATAACGGTTCTGGGAAAGGTTCGGTAATGGCGGCGCTCGATCGCGTCAGCAAAACTGCTGTTGAAGAATATACCATATTTGTACTGCGGGATTTGCACCCTATTTTGAAATATCCCTACACCGAAAAAAATGCGGCGGTAGTGCGGGAATTGCGGAATTTAACGCGGGAATTGAAGCGTAGCAAAAAAACTATAGTTCTTACTTCTCACACCCTGGAATTGCCGGAGGAATTGAAAGAAGAAGTCACAGTAATTGATTTTCCTTTGCCCAACGTCCAAGAAATCGACAGTTTAATTTCCCACGTTGTAGAAAAACCGCAACAGTTGCAAGTTAGCGGTTTAGCAAGGGAACAATTGGTTAAAGCTTGTCAGGGTTTGAGTCGCGCTAGAATCGGGCGGGTTTTGGCTAAAGCTTTGGCCGCCAAACAGCAAATTAACGAGTCAGATATTGACGGAGTTTTGGAGGAAAAACAACAAGCAATTCGCCAAACGGGAATTTTGGAGTTTTTCAACTCCAGAGAATCCCTAAAAAGTGTGGGCGGGTTGGAGAATTTGAAACAGTGGGTAAAGATGCGGCAAGATGCTTTTACTGATGAAGCGCGTCGCTACGGTATACCGAATCCGAAAGGAGTTTTGTTAGTAGGAATTCAAGGAACGGGCAAATCTTTATCGGCGAAAACAATAGCCTCAGAATGGCGTTTGCCACTGTTGCGATTGGATACTGGAAGATTGTTTGGCGGCGTGGTCGGGGAAAGCGAAAGTCGCGTCAGGCAAATGATACAATTAGCAGAGGCGATCGCACCTTGCGTTTTGTGGATCGATGAAATAGATAAAGCCTTCGGCAACATTATCAGCGGCAGCGACGGCGATTCGGGAACTTCGCGCCGGGTATTCGGCAGTTTGATTACTTGGATGCAGGAAAAAACCAGTCCGGTGTTTATCGTCGCAACTGCAAATAACGTGCGGATTTTGCCGGCAGAGTTGCTGAGAAAGGGCAGGTTTGATGAAATTTTCTTTTTGAATTTGCCCTCAGAATCGGAACGGCAAGATATCTTTAAAGTGCATTTGCAGCGTTTGCGGCCAACTAGATTGCGCGAGTTTGATTTGGGAGTTTTGGCGAAACGCGCTGAGAATTTTAGCGGTGCAGAAATTGAACAAGTCGTAATAGATGGATTGTATCGAGCCTTTGGCACTTTTGTCAACGGACAGCGCCGGGATTTGATGACCGAGGATATTTTAAGGTCGATCGAGGATACAGTACCTTTAGCTGCGATCGCGCGATCGCAAATCGAAGATTTGAAGCGCTGGGCGGCGGAAGCGGGCGCGAGAACAGCTTCTAACGATACTCACTTAATTGATGAATTGAAACGCTACAGCCAGCGGCGAAGGGATGCGATCGACAATTAACTTAATTTCTAGGGTGCCTCAGTTCATATCTAATTTATTCTCGGAAAATTTATAGCCACCGCCTTGGCGGTTACGACGATAGCGATTGCTGAAACCCTTGCTCTGATTACCTCTGCCTCCTGCTTCCTGCCTCAAGCCTTCTGCCTTCTGCCTCCTGCTATACATCTGACGCACCTTTCTAATCCCATGGTGCGTCAGTTGATGGCTGATTAATTCTCCCAAATATCTCCCGTTATGACGCACCCTACTACTATAGCTATTACACCTGTGGCAAGATATCAATTTTAAGCATATTTAGCTATAATGACTGACCATAACAATAGTTTTAGTGCTAATAATTATGCCAGAATCTTTTTTGCTCGGTCGGCTGCTGCTGCAATTCACCAGCGAAGCCGCGGATATCATTACAGACTTATCCGCTGTTGCTTTAACTCCAGACGGCCATTTGTGGCTGGGTTCCGATGAAACGACTTCGATCGAGCGTTTGTCGCCTGTCGCCCCTCATATTTTTGGAGAACATCAAAAATTTGCGATCGCAGATTTTATAGATTTATCTGGAGAATCTGAAATCGATATTGAAGGAATTGATTTCAGCAACGATTATCTTTGGCTAGTCGGTTCTCACAGCACCAAACGCAAGAAAGCTAAAGGCAAAGACCCCGGTAAAGACATTGAAAGATTAGCAGAAATCGTCACAGAAGTCAACCGCTATTTACTGGCGCGCATTCCTATGAAAGACGGGATTTTGTGCGAGTCAATTCCCGATTCAGACAATCCCGAAATTCAGCAGACAGTGGGATGCCTGCAGCGGACAGAAACAGGCAATTTGCTGACAGACGCGCTCAAAGATGACACCCACCTCGGTCTATATTTATCTGTGCCGATTCCGAGTAAAGAAAATGGCTTTGATATTGAAGGGTTGGCGGTGCGCGGAAATCGGATTTTTCTTGGTTTGCGGGGGCCGGTGCTGCGGGGTTGGGCGATAATTTTAGAGATAGAAGTTGAAGAGGCAGAACCGGGAGTTTTAAGGCTTAAGGCTATTGGGGAAGGAGAGAAATTATACAAGAAACATTTTGTTGATTTGAACGGTTTGGGGGTGCGAGAATTGTGCTGGAATGGAGAAGATTTGATGGTTTTAGCCGGGCCGACGATGACTTTATCTGGGGCGATGAGGGTTTTTCGGTTAAAGGGAATTTTAGGGCGATCGGGCGACAGTATTACGGGGCAAGATGGGGGAGATTTGGAGGTATTGTTTGACTTGCCTTTTAAGGTGGGTACGGACAATGCTGAGGGATTGAGCCTGTTTCCCTATTTGGGAGGGCAGAATTCGCTGTTAGTGGTTTACGATTCGCCGGATGCGGGAAGAATGGTGGAGGAAAATGCTATTTTTGCTGATGTTTTTAAATTAGGTTCGTATAGCGATTCTCAAGGAATTGTGTAAGTGTTGTAGGGCCAAAACTCGCGCCCGGTTGCCCCGATCCTTGGGGGTAGGCATTCTTGGCACTACCCCTACATATTTGTACAACTGATTTAAGATTGCTGTAGTAAAGTTTCACACTCCTAAATTCCCGGTTTTGGCGGTCGAAAAAATATGATTAGCTATTAACAGAAATCGAACTGAGTCAGAAACCAATTTTTGTGTAGCTGCATACTTCTCAAACCAATGATTTTGGGTGATGCCGGGTTTTTCTGGGTAAGTCCTATTTAACAAAAAAAAAGATGCGATCGAATTTAGGACAACTCCAGTCCCCAGAAAAATCCCTCAATCCCTCGCACCCGTGGCTTTTGTGTCAAAAAAATTGGCCGCCAAATCATAGTCTGCACTCCGCCTGCTAAGGGCTGTTGCCTCCTTATGGTAGATAACACTGACGTGGTAAACCTGTTATATTGGCAGTATGTAGGCAAGTTTCCTGACTACAGGTACTTGCACGTAAAGGAGTCAGAGTGTCTGCTTCGAGACTATACTTCGGCGAATAACTACCAAACCACACCTTAATGCAAGTTATGAACAGCCAAAAAGTCAGCGTCATCATTCCTGCATTCAATGCTGCCGACACTCTGGCCGAGACAATTGCCTCCGTACTCAATGGTACCCACAAGAATTTAGAAATTTTAATTGTTGATGACTGCTCTACTGACGCTACTGACAAAGTTGCTGCTAAGCTGGTAGAGCAAGATTCGAGAATTCAATACTTCAGAAATCCCGAAAATTACGGGGTTTCTAAGTCGAGAAATTTAATGATGTATCGCGCCACAGGCGAGTATGTAGCGTTTATCGACAGCGACGATACCTGGGAACCCAATAAGTTAGAAGTTTGCCTGAAAATGCTCGCAGACAATCCCGAAGTCAAAGCTGTCGCTCACGCTTTGCGGTATTTAGACAAGCGTGGCAACAAGTTGAGTTATATTCCCACCTATCCTACAACTAAAGCAGAAATGCAGGCGATTAAGGAGACAGGCGAAAGTCCTTGGGTTTTCCCGTCTTCTGTTGTAGTCGATCGCTCTATTCTACTCCAAGAAGGCGGGTTTCCAGAAGATTGGGAGGTAGGAGAAGATACAGAATTATTTACTAAAGTTGCTCAAAAGTATGGCTTGCTAGCGGCGACAGAACCTTTGGGAAATTATCGAATTAGAGGGAACTCTCTCACAGATAAGCACTGGCTCAAAAAGCGCATAGCTTCTGATTGTGTCAAGGAAAACCAACTGCGGCGCTTGCGGGGAGAAAAAGAGTTATCACTCCACGAGTACGAAGAGTTATGTTTTAAGAATTTGCCGCTTTTGCAAAGGCTGAACAAATTTCGAGAAGTTTTGGCACTGCACTACATGAGAAAGCTGGGACAAAGTTGGTTAAATCGGGAGGTGTTGCCGACTATTGTTTACGGCATCGCTACCACAGTGCTCAATCCTCAAGCTACTGTCAACAAGTGGAAATGGATGAAGACTCACGAAAAGTTGAGTCATCAAACGGCAGAAGGTATTGGTCATTCGCCAGAATTAAACCCCCAGCGATCGTCTGAAATCGGGGGGCTGTCCTAAAGGATGTTATAGTTGTATAGCCGAATCGAAGCCGATCGCCCAGGGGCTGATTAATACGCGATATTGGGGTTTTGAGGGGTATTTGACTGTTAATATCCTGTCGGGTGAATTACCCGCGATACCAGCTACAGCGGCTTGCAGCCGTGCGATAGGACACGATATACAAATCTTTGAAAGCCGCGGATGTCAGCCTTGATTTATTCGGTTACTAGCTTCAACCCTATACAGCTTGCAAATAGCAGCGATCGCCAGCCGTGCTATTTACCCCCACAACAGTTAGAATAAATAATGTATAAGTAAAAAAGAAAGTTTTTGGAATTTAAAAATGGGTAGCAAACCCCTTTTTGATGCAGAAAATAAAAGCAAAAATTTATCCAACATTCTGCCTTTTACCTTCAGAGAACGATCGCCTTTTTATTTATTATTAGATTGAATTTATGGACTGGCAAGAAATTTCAGGCAATTGGGTATTAATTCCTTCAAGACCGATCGCGATCGTGCATTTTCTCGGCGGTGCATTTGTGGCGACAGCACCGCAAGTGACCTATCGCTGGCTGTTAGAGGCTTTGGGAAACCAAGGATATCTTGTAGTCGCAACGCCGTTTGTCAATACTTTGGATCATATTGCGATCGCCCGCGATGTCCTCAACAAATTTGAAAATGCCCTCGATCGGCTGCGCGCCACTAAATTGCTCAAATCTTCGTATCTCCCCATCTACGGCATGGGACACAGCATGGGATGCAAACTGCACTTGCTGATCGGTTCTGTGTTTGACATAGAAAGGGCAGGCAATATTCTGATTTCTTTCAACAATTATGCGGCATCCGAAGCAATCCCGATCGTCGAGCAAATTTCCCCCGTCTTTAACGTCGAGTTTACCCCTTCCCCGCAAGAGACTAATCGCCTCGTCCAAAATAGCTATCAAATCCGGCGCAATCTTTTAGTCAAATTTAACGGTGACAACATCGACCAAACCCTGCTGTTGACCAAACTGCTAAAAGCACGATTTCCCGACATGATTACCGTTCAGACTCTGGCGGGCAACCATCAAACGCCCTTGGGCCAAGATGTTAGCTGGCCTGTGGGTCAAATTTTTACGCCCTTCGACGCGATCGGGCAGTGGGTCAAACAAGAAGTGTATCGAGAATTAAATGAATTAAAACGGACAATTCTGCTGTGGCTTAATCCTCTGTCCCGCGTTTAAAAGCTTCTAAGGATCGCGAATTAAATAACTTACAATTTTAATTGTTATTGTGGGATGGGCGTCCCGCCCGTCATGAGTGGACGGGCTATAAGAGCCCATCCCACAAACTTGTGGAAGTTATTTAATTCTCATTCCTAAGCTGTTCGGCATTTAAAAGACGATAGTAGGGTGCCCAGCGTACAGAAGTGTTTCCCGCATAAGCGCGTAAGTGTTATAACTGACGCACCATACAAGCCTCGTTACTGGTTTAAATGCTCCACAGCTTAAAGCCTATTAACCAGAAAGTTCCATCAGCAGTTGCCAACAAAATATCAGCT
The DNA here is from genome assembly GCF_036702395.1 of Microcoleus sp. D3_18_C2. Lineage (NCBI taxonomy): Bacteria > Bacillati > Cyanobacteriota > Cyanophyceae > Oscillatoriales > Microcoleaceae > Microcoleus > Microcoleus sp. D3_18_C2. The sequence continues at coordinate 93,165 of NZ_JAUBTG010000018.1, forward strand.
TCATCGATCGTCGATACAGGGCGAATAATTTTTGACGATCGACAAACAGTTCCGTCCATCAGCCGTTCTCTCGTAACTAATACTGTCTGCGATGTCTTTGATTAATTTTAGCCCCCGCCCGCCCGGAGAGTGAATATCGACTTTTTCCGAAATATCTTTGATTTTTGTCTCTAAATCAAACGGATCGCCCGAATCCCAAATTTTAATCTCTAAAGATTCAGCGAACACCGCCACCTGAATGTCAACAGGCAAATCCGCTGGTTTGCCCTTGTGGGCGTGACGCACCGCATTCGTAAAGCCCTCAGCCAAAGCCAACTGACACCTGATCCACACACTTGTAGGGATTCGCGAGTCGTACAATTGTGCAAACCACGACAAAACCCAGCTTAATCCATTCAGACCTGTATTGACTTGAAGATCCGCTTTTTTTAGCATCGGCAACTTTTCGGAACCCTTTAATTCAATCACGCTCACCACACAAGTTCTTCATCGGCCGGTGGGCAAAATACAACGAGACAAAATACAACCAGATAAAATACCACGAGACAAAGTATAACGGCGGCCAAATTGAATGGTTGTTTGAGGATACTAGCTTTGGTGGGCCGTCGATCGATGTTTAATCCACTAATCGGTTAGCCATTATACCATAAATAGCACTTCCATGTCAACCATCGCCTGTGGCAAATAAAAGTCTATAAAAATTTATATTCTGAGTATAAACTGAGTGAAGTTCGATCGCGCCAAATTTCTATCAAATTTTAACGTAAATTGAACTCAACGACCCGCCCTCAAAAGCAATTACCTCCAAAGCGATGTCAATCAACTATACTCAATCTCAGACAAGGGCGCTGACAGGATATATTTTAAATGACCCCCAGACCTTGAAAAACTTGTAGTACCTAAGTGCCCATGTTTCAAATTCTGGTTATTGACGATGATACGGCTGTTCAAGAACTGCTGAGAAGAACCCTGAAAAAACAGGGTTACGAAGTAACAGTAGCAAGCAATGGCGAAGACGGTGTAGCCCAGGCGCAAAAATTGCGTCCGGCCCTGATAATTTGCGATTGGATCATGCCGCGCTTGACCGGCATCGATGTCTGCCGTCGAGTCAAGGCAGATCCGGATCTGTCAACTACACAATTCTTTTTGTTGACTTCTTTGGGTTCGATCGCCGATCGAGTCAAAGGCCTCGACGCCGGTGCCGACGATTTTATCTCAAAGCCGATCGAACTCAACGAGTTACAGGCAAGAGTACGCGCGGGATTGAGGCTGCACCAACTCAGCCGAGATTTGAAAATAGCCAAGCAAAGTCTGGAAGCAGAGTTAGCCGAGGCCGCCGAGTACGTGCAATCGCTGTTGCCAGATCCGATGACGGAACCTTTCAGCATCGAAGCAAAATTCATTCCCTCCCGGCAGTTGGGGGGAGATTGCTTCGACTACAACTGGCTAGATGCCGATTATTTGGCGATTTACTTGCTAGACGTAGCCGGTCACGGTTTGCGGGCGGCGCTGCCTTCGGTGGCCGTGCTGAATTTGCTGCGATCGCGCACGCTCCCCAACATAGACTACTACAAACCCAGCGACGTGTTGCGCGCCCTGAACACCACCTTCCAGATGAGCTACCAAAATGACAAGTATTTCACCATCTGGTACGGCGTTTACAACCGCATTTCTCGCCAGCTAGTTTATGCCAGCGCCGGCCATCCACCGGCAGTGTTAATTTCCCAGTCCCCTGCGAGCACCGCTAAAATCCAGCGATTAAAAACCCCCGGAATGCCCGTCGGGATGTTCCCTGACGCCCCCTATGTCGATAATTGCTGCGATGTCGAGGATTTGAGCACTCTCTACATCTTTAGCGACGGGGTATACGAGATCCACCAACCTGACGGCAATATCTGGGGGCTTGACCCTTTCGTAGACCTGTTAGCAGCTTACAACGGTGCAAGTGCCGACCAGTTAGAGCTGGTTTTGAACTACATTCAAAAGTTGAACGCTAAAGCAGTTTTTGATGATGATTGGTCTTTACTCAAGGTAAACTTTGGCTAGCTGACTTCTTGCAGTGCATCTGCGACCAAATAGCAAGAAGACAGCAGCCCAAAGATTTAGTTAGTTGAGAGAATTTTGCTATTAAAAGCATCGCGGGTCTGAAATATCTCGAAAACTCGATCCATGCTGGTGAGTTCAAATAAAATGCGGATTTGCTCGTTGATAGAACAGACAACTAATTGACTCCCAGCGGCCCGGACTGTTTTGAGCGCCAATACTAAAGCGCCCAAACCAGAACTATCCATAAATGTCACATCAGTGAAGTCTATCAATACCACATCGGCTCCCGCTTCCACTAGGTCGCTAATCTCTTGGCGGAATTGACTTGCCTTGGTGCCGTCTAAAATGCCAGAGGGCTGAATAATTTTAACTACAGGACTCATATTTTGCGGTGGGAATATCAGAATTACTAGCCAGACTACGCTAGTATAGCTGCGAGATGGACTCCGATCCAAATAAGAGAGGGGGAAAGCGCCAGAGCCTGAGAGCGGGAGAATAGTTTTGAGGGCAATAGATGGTGCTCGTCGCGGATCGTAAGGTCGATCGCAGTCGCAGCGCTTCGCCGGGAGTGAATTTTGAGAGGGGGACAATCTTTGTTCTGCCGAAGGCCCTTCTGGTATGAATCAAACTGGGCTAACTTTGGCGCGGTAGAGCAGTTTTTCACCTTGTCTGTAGCCTGTGTAGCGGACTGTGACGGGTTCTCCGGGTTCGGCTGTTCCTTCCATTAGCTGGTGCTGTTGGGGGTTGTAGGGAATCTCGGCTCCGACTGGGGCGATCGACTCCACTCCCCAATGCTCTAATAACTGCTCGACTGGCCGCAGCAAGGGCAGTAGTTTCTGAGCCCGCAAGTTGTGATTTTCCTGAGCTTTGCTCGCAGCAGTCGGCCACTGCAACATCCAAGATTCTAAAATTTGCAGGCTAGATAGCTGGAATTCCTGCATCAAAGATTCTCGCTGCTGTTCGATCGAAGCTTGCAGGCGCTGATATTCTTGTTCTAGGGCTGTCGGTGGTGCCTGTTCTAACTCTACATAGTTTGGCGTCAAGGTTGCGAGCAGTTCGGTTAAGGAAATTTGCAAAGCTTGACTAATTTTGAGCAGGATGTCGGCTCTGGTTTGCAGGGCTAAACCGCGACGCAGGCGACTTAGCTGGATCTCGGAAACTCCTGCTTTTTTGCTGAGTTCTCGATCGCTCGAAAGCCCCGCCTGTTCCATCAGGCGTTGCAGTTGAAGAGCATAATCTGGAATATTGGCAGTCACGAAAAACTCATCCAAATTAACTATTAGCCGGGAAGTCCCTCGGTATATTTAGAGGGGATTAATCTGAGCACTCGGCCCCGTACCCCGTTGGGAATTACTCCTTGGGATGAAAGGCTCGTCGGGTTTCGGTACCGAAACCGACAATTATTCTTTTATACCCCAAGATGCTCTGGAAATACTCTGATACTATATTAGCAAGTGGAGGTGGAACTACCTCACTATAAAAAGCCTTTGAAAAAAAGGAACAAGAAGCCTGCGGTCTAACTGTACTCAGTTGACCGTCAGGTTTGTTCACTAAATGGACATATTCTCGATCCTAAGCTGTCAGGAGCCTTAAGGAAATACATCTGTGGGGCGGGCCCAACAGCCCGCCCCACAAGAGTTTGGCGATTTATGAAGATGCAAGTTCAATTATTGAAAGTGTGCTATTTGACGGCAACTTTTGCAGCGGCAGCTGTTGCAGTTGTCGCAGAACCTTGCAAATGCGCTTCTAGGAACCACAAACGCTTGTCAATTGTCCGCGAAATTTCGGTGTACAAATCCGCTGTATCGGCATCGCCGAGTTCGTCTGCTTTGTCGATGGCGACTCGCAGGTGTTGGGCGTAGGGTGCGTAGCGATCGGCTAAAGCCGTCACATATTCTTTCCCGTCTAAAATGTCGAAAGGAAATTCTGGCAAAATCGAATCAGCAGCGGCTGTGCGGGCTGTTCCTACAGCCAAACCGCCCAAAGCTGTGACTCGTTCTGCAACCGTATCAACGTATTCTTCGAGTTCTGTTGCCATTTCGTCAAATAGCAAGTGCAACTGATAGAAGTCCATGCCTTTGACGTTCCAGTGAGCTTGCTTGACTTGAGTTTTTAAGTCCAGAGTCGTTGCTAGCGTTGCGTTGAGCAGCCCGACTACTTGAGAGCGGGTGGCGGCTGACATATCGATGCGGGTGGGGTAAAGATGTTGTTTGTGGTTGTTGGTAGTCATAGGTTTTTAGCTTGTTATTAGTGATTGTCGATCGAATATATTAGAAAGCTTTGGGCGATCGAATATTTGCCTGTCATGAATTTCTGTTGAGAGGCTCAGGCTAAGTGCATCTGCAACACGGTACGGGGAGCTCGGCGTACATTACAGCGGATAGTTTCTAAACCGAGACGCTGGCAAGCTTCGTACCGATGGCAACCGGAAAATCCGTAATACTGACCATCTACTTCTAGCACGTCGATGGGTTCGTTTAAACCTACCTCGCGGATGGATTCCATAAGGGCGGCGACTTTGGTTTGGTCGTTGACTCGCGGCAGGGGGCGGCGAATCTGGTTGAGGGGAATTTCTTCTATCCTCATGGCGGCTCTCTTTTTTGCTTATGGTTAAATCATACTCGTTATGACTTCGTTTTGTCAATAAACATAAAGACTTACGCAAAAACATGGTTTCAGCTCCGAATATGGGGGTTAGAAAATCCCAACTACTGCTATCTGGCCCGGAACTCCCAGACAAATAGCTATGAATGGGCAACACTGAGCACAGGCAGGATTTTTCATGCCTTTCGATAGATCGATCGACCTCAACGTTCTAGGTACAGTGGGAGAAAAGATAAATTGTGGCTTGAAATTATGGCATCCTCCCAACCCCTCAAAGGCATTGAATTGATCGACTGCGCCAAAGCTAACGCCCAACAAGGAATCGCCACAGCCGCGAAGCTCTGCGGCTACGGAAGCGACCTCAACACCTTCGAGCGGGAACTGAAAAAGGCTTGCCAAGACATCGGCGTCGAAGTCAAGGAGTTAAACGACTTGATTACGACTCAGCAGATGATGAAACAAGGAATGGGTATTGAAGTCGCTCCAGATACTCCCTCAGAACTCTAGGCTCAATCTCCACCGCAGCAGTTTGAGAGCTAAGATTGCCCTCACACCCGTATTTTGAGTCTGCTAGCTGAGGCAGGCTAGAATGTTTTGCATGGGAGCTTCCGACTTTTGGCAGGAGTCGTGTTTTCTCCCGCGAAGAGGGTGCTTTCTGGAGGGTGCACAGATTGTTAGGAGGACTGTCGTGTCAGATCAGCAAGACCGAATAATGCGTTTGTTTATAGAGGAGGCTAAGGAGCACCTCGATACTCTAGAAAATGGTTTAGTGGATTTGAAGTCCACGATGAAAGACCCCGAAAGCGTCCAAGAGATGTTTCGAGCTGCCCATTCGGTAAAAGGAGGGGCGGCTATGCTTGGCTTAGATAGTATTAAAACAACCGCTCACCGCTTGGAAGATTGTTTTAAGGTGCTCAAGGACGGGCCAGTTAAGCAGGTTGACCAAACGGCAGAATCCCTATTTTTAAAGGGAGTTGATACGCTTAAGGACTTGCTGGGGCGACTGGAGGGGCCTTTCGGCTTGAGGAATGAGGAGGGAGAAAAACTCGTGCAGCAGGTGATGCCTGTTTTTGCTCAACTCGAAACTCACCTCGATAAATTGGCGTCGGGTAAAGTGCAGGTGGTTGCTGCTGGGTCTGGTACGCCCGCCGCTCCAACAGCGGGCGCTGTGCCGCCAAATTTTGCTGTTGAAGTGATGACTTTACTCAAAGAAATGTTGCAGGTGTTCAAGCAGAAAGAATCGGCTGCTAGTCGCTCTGAGTTGACGGCTGTGTGCGTTCGCCTCTATAAGTTGGGAGGTAAAATAGAGACTTGGCAAAATTTAGTAAAAACAGCTAGAGCAGCGATCGTTAATCCCAAAAACTCTTATAAAGTCTTAGCTCCGTTGATTATCAAAGAACTCAAGGAAGCTGGCGATTTAGTACAAGTGGGGAAAGTTAAGACGATCGTTCCGAGTAAAAATTTGCTACTTTTGGCAGCAAGCCCAAAACCAGCCCCAGCAGCCCCAGCAGCCCCAGCAGCCCCAGCAGCCCCAGCAGCCCCAGCCTCCGCGTCGAAGCAAGTCGCACTTCCCGCCGAACCGAAGGCGGTAGTCAAGCTTTTGCTCAAAACTTTCAACAAAAAGCAACTTTCGGAAATCGCCAAGTTACTGGTTAACGCCATCAAATCCTCGAACTAGGATGTGTGGCAGTAGAAGATAGAGTTGAGCAGCAACTCGAAAAAATTCACTCATTCGAGATTTTTGCCCTCTACCTTCTACTGTTGGGCAACCCTGCGTTAGAATTAGTGAATATATCGGCGTGCAATATTGTACCAGAATTAAAAATCGAGCAGGCTTTATAAGGCGGTAGCTGTGAAACCAATTAGTTCATTAGAAGATGCTTTAAACCGCTGTCAGGCGATGGGAATGCGCTTGAGCCGCCAGCGTCGATTTATTCTAGAACTTTTGTGGGAGGCAAAAGAACACCTCTCTGCTCGCGAAATCTACGATCGCCTCAACAAACAAGCTCATTCGATCGGGCATACTTCTGTTTATCAAAATCTAGAAGCTTTGTCGAAAGCAGGGATTATTGAGTGCATAGAACGCTCGGAGGGACGCTTGTACGGCAATGTCAGCGATTCTCACTCTCATGTCAATTGTCTTGATACGGCTCAGATTCTCGACGTTCATGTGGAATTGCCGATCGACTTGATCGAGCAAATTCAAGAGCAAACGGGTGTCAAAATAGTAGACTACCGGATAGATTTCTACGGATACCGATCGGCCGAGTCCGCCACCCAAGCATCGAGTGTCAGCGATACGTCAAAGGCTTCGTAACGGATAAAGCAGCGGCTGTTGGAAGCAAAACCGATATTTGTACTGAGCCGATCGGTGGTATAAAATGATTTAAGTATTTAGCTGGGTTCGATCGGGCTTTTTGCCGTCGCCAGCCGGAATTCGGCACAGTAGAAAAAAAATGAAAACAGAAAAATGAAACTCGATCGGCAAGTTTGGCGATCGGGAATAAAATTTACGACTAAGGATCGCGAATTAAATAACTTACAATTTTAATTGTTATTGTGGGACGCCCATCCCACAATCTTGTGGAAGTTATTTAATTCTCATTCCTAAACCCAAAAAATCAGTTCTACCGGCTACACGTAAAAGTGTAAACCAAATCCGGCTGTAGTCCCCCCTTGATTTTTTAATCGGCTTGGAGGAGACGAAAGTTTGTGTATTTGCGGTTTCAACCGCTGAGTCTGATAAGGAAATTTCTGATCCGGATTTAATATTAGACCTGAGTTGAATCCCTCCCCCAATTCATGTGCAGAGTCAATTCTAAAATCTAAAATCTAAAATCTAAAATCTAAAATTATTGCTGGGCGGTTTAAAC
>NZ_JAUBTG010000018.1:100787-108957 GCF_036702395.1 Microcoleus sp. D3_18_C2
CAATTCATGTGCAGAGTCAATTCTAAAATCTAAAATCTAAAATCTAAAATCTAAAATTATTGCTGGGCGGTTTAAACTGCTGAGTCTGGTCAGGAAAATTCTGACCCGGATTTAATATGAGAGCTTAGTTGAATCCCTCCCACAATTCATGTGCAGAGTCAATTCTAAAATCTAAAATCTAAAATCTAAAATCTAAAATTGCTAGACTGACGGGCTTTATACTGTTTTTTCTGCTAAACTGCCCCGGAATATGTCAATAAATGTTTGATAACTGGTATGATTTACGTGCTTCGAGAGCATAAAATACTCGGAAGCAACCAGTGGGGCCAGACACAAACCTCACTATAAAACGCCGTAGAGGGAAAGATTGCCAGTACCTTGAAGGAAGTTCTCGATCTCCTTAACAGGAGTCAGAAGCCCACATCACAATCTATAGATTTGATGTAGGAGTGTCACATTCTAGAGCGCATTACAGGACAGGCTGAAGTAATGGCGAGACGACAATCTGACCAATTCCACACACCACCGCAATACAACCCATCCCCTAAACCGACGGCACAGTTCAGTGCAGAGGCGACAGGCGATGCGAGTTCCTTCGTAACGGCTGCGCCGACCGAAGGAAAAAGAACTTTTTGGCAGTGGCAGCTTATCTGGCTGAGTCTCCTGGTGGGATTTGGAGTAACGGGGGCCGCTGCATTTCTGTGGTTGCTGACGATGCCTCCACCGCCCAATTGCCAGCAACTGTCGCCGCTGGCGGCGGACGGAGAGCGACTTTACTGCGCTCAGCAAGCTGCTAAGTCGGGCAAGCTAGAACAGCTAGAATCGGCAATGGCATTGGTGCAGGCTTGGCCGAAAGAACATCCGCTATACTCGCAAGGTCAACATTTGATAGGGGAATGGTCGAAGGCCATTCTGGGATTTGCCAGGGCAAAAATTGAGAGGGGCGATTTGAAAGGTGCTCTGGAGATTGTGGCGAAAATTCCGAAAACCAGTCGGTCTTACCCCGAAGTAGAAGAGGCTGTGACTGCTTGGGAAAAAAATTGGCAGGAGGGCCAAAAACTCTACGATACAGCCCTAGCAGCTTTGAAAAGTGAGGATTTAAGGAAGGCTTGGGATTATGCTCAAGCTTTGTTCAAGCTGGAAAATATTTTCTGGAGTCAGAAGCGTTACAACGAGCTGATAGGGCAGATTTCTTTGGAAAGAAACGGCTGGCAGCGCTTGCAAGAGGCTAGAGATTTGGCGAAGGACGAGACTCCGCAAAAGTTCGCTGAGGCGATCGTCCTAGCTCGAAAAATAGACTCGCAGCTTTTTGCCCGCGCTAAAGCTGAGAAGGAAATTGAGGGCTGGAGCCGGACTTTGCTGGCAATGGCGACTAAGCGGTTGGGGGCGAAAGATTTGCCGGGGGCGATCGAGGCTGCTTCAGTTGTGCCGCAGGATTCCCCGCTGTTTGCGGAAGCTCAAGATTTGATGCAGTTGGGTAGGGCTCAGGCAGTGACGTGGAACCAGTCGATATCAACTCCGCTGCCGCAACACATTTTTAGCTTGCTGGAAGGGAAGGGGGCGGCGAGCCAAATAGCTCCGGGTCGCCCTCTGTATAAGCAAGCTCAAGTTCAAATTGAAAGTTTGCAGGTGCAGTTTCAAGATTTGCTGCGTCTGCAAGTGGCCAGCACGATCGCGAGTTTCGGTCACATAGGGACGTTTGGACTCGCGATCGAGCAAGCGCAAACTATCGGAATCAATCAGCCGCGGCGGATTCACGCTCAAACTTTGGTGGCTGCTTGGCGCCGAGAAATTCAGCGGATAGAAGACCAATCTTTTCTGACTCTGGCGAAGCAGTTGGCAGAAACGCAAACGGTTGAAGGACTCAAGGGCGGCATGGCTCAGTTAGTCCTGGTTGCTCAAAACCGGCCCCGCAGAATAGAAGCGCAAACTCTCTTGGCTGAGTGGACGAAACGCATAGAAGTTATTCAAGATCAGCCTTTTTTGGATGAAGCGATCGCCCTGGCGAAGCAAGGAAAACTTAGTGCTGCTATTGAAAAAGCTTCGGCAATTAAGAGCGGTAGGATTTTGTACGCGAAAGCTCAGGATAATGTCTATCAGTGGGTGAGCGAACTGCAAGTGGCTCAAGACAGACCGATTCTAGATCGCGCTGCGGAATTGGCATCTCAAGGCAGTCTAGGAGCGGCGATCGATACTGCTTCCCAAATCGGTTACGGTAGGGCGCTGTATTCAGAGGCGGCAGGTGCGATCGGGCGCTGGAGTGCTGAACTCAGAGCCAACAGTGCGCCCCCGCCGGAACCCGCTCGCGAGTACGCGCCGGAGCCCGCTCGCGAGTACGCGCCAGCTCCAGCAGAGGAGTACGCGCCAGCTCCAGCAGAGGAGTACGCGCCAGCTCCGCGACAGGAGGAGTACGCGCCAGAGCCAGAACCTTACTATCCGCCTGCGAGAGAGCCGGAACCGGAACCTTACTATCCACCCGCTCCGGAGCCGGAACCTTACTATCCGCCTGCGAGAGAGCCGGAACCGGAACCTTACTATCCACCCGCTCCGGAGCCGGAACCTTACTATCCACCCGCGAGAGAAGAGGCGCCGGCCCCGGCTCCGGAACCGGCTCCTCCGGCTCCAGCTCCAGAACCGGCGCCACCCTCGATTCCTGAATCGGTTGGGCCTCCTGATGCTAATTTGCTCCCGGAGTAATTGGGTTTTCGCGCGATCGCTCTCTAAAATCTCAAAACTAAAATCAAGTGAGTAATTTCCAAGTGCTGACGATCGAAGGCGACCCCATTTTCCGGCTGGGGCTGCGAATCGCTTGCGAGCAGTATCCAGACTTGCAAGTTGTTGCAGAGGTTTCAACCCCAACCGAGGCTTTGCGAGTTCTAGAAACTCGCTCGCTCGACTCTGGAGCAGCCAAGAAGCCCGCAGATTTGGTAATTTTGGCTGTTGAGACCCTAAATTTGCGATCGGGTCAAATAGAGGCGGTGGCATTTTGTCGCCAACTCAAAAGTTTGTACCCCAACCTGCCTCTGTTGCTGCTAGGCGGGCAGCTGACACCGGATCTGTTGGCGGAGTTACAGGCGACGGGCGCGAATGGCTATTGTCCTAAAGGTAGAGATATTTCCCTGACAATCGAAGCTATTCGCGCTGTGGCGTCTGGTTGCACTTATTGGGCGCCGGATGCGAGAGCTAACTCGGAAATAGAACTAAACGCAGCGGTGGTTCAAACAGTAGAAAAATCCGCAGTAATTGTAGATAAAAATGCAGAGAATTCGACAGTTGATACGCCAGTACACAAAAAAATGCTGGCTCATTTGTGCCTCTCTGGACTGCGCGAAATAGATGCAACTTTGGCGGTTGTTCAAGCTGATTTGCAAGAGATCAGATCCGCCGAACCGACAGATTTGCCCTCTATTTTAGATGGGGTTGTACTCAGCGGGCGCCGCAGGGAATTGCTCGCAGCTCGCTGGATAGTCAGTCAGTTATTATTTGAAGGGAAAGGGGAGAAGGCAGAAGGCAGAAAGCAGAGGAAAGAAGGCAGAGGGGAGAAAGAAGAAATTAGAGGCGAGAATTTGTTAAAGAATTCTCAATCGCAATTAGCGAAGTCCCAAGTTTTGGCGGGATCTTTGGTGGTTGCAACTAATTGGCAAGGTAGCTTGTTTGACTCGGCGGCAGCTAAATTGCAGTTTGATTTGGTGAATTTGACTGGCTTGCCTTTGGAAATCGATATTTTGCGATCGACCAAAAAGCGTGAATTGATGACTTCCATCCTGCGGAAGTTAAAGGATTTGCTGGAAGAATTGCGCTTTTCGCAAGTGCAGCAAACTCAATTGTCGCAAAAAATGCCTGCTATTTTACGGGATTTGTGGCAGGCGACAATCATAGATTTTTTTGGCAGATACTATACACTGCAAACGGGAGAAAATCTGGTTTTTGATGACAGTCAAACAAGCTTGAAACTGGCAGAAAGTCAAGGGGAAAGCGCTGCTGATATCTTGGCAGGCAGCGCTGTAGAAGTTGTGCCGATGCTGCTGGCAGATGCTGATGTAGTTGCAGCACAAATCCTTGATAAAATACCGATGACAGTTGATTTATTTGCACATTTGCTATTTGAAATTCCTCTAACAGTTGACAATATTTCTTGTGTTGCTGGCAGCCCGGAAGCGATGCAGCGAGCTGAAGCTTTGTTGGAAAATTTGGCAATTCAAGTTGCTAGCGGAGTTGTACAGCCTCTACTAAATAATTTGGCAAATATTGAAGAAATCAAGCAAATTTTTTACGATGGTAAGTTGATTTCGACGCGAGAAATTGAGAGATTTCGGAATGAGTTGTCGTGGAGATATAGCTGGGATAGATATTTTGTGGAACCGAAAGCTATTTTTGAAAGCAGGTTTGGGCTCTTTGTTTTGGGCGATTCGGGAATTAAGAAAATTTCTATTTATGCTCCGAGAAATCTGGAGTTAGCACAGTTGTCTGGGTGGCAGTTAGCCTTGACTTTGCTGCTGGAAACCAGGGATGCGATCGCACCTAGAGTTCGCGCAGTTATTTCGCTGTTGGGTGCTGGCGTTGTTTACGTTTTAACTCAGGTTATAGGGCGGGGAATTGGTTTGATAGGGCGGGGAATTATCCAGGGGATTGGTAATTCTTTGCAGGATAGCAAGTTTGGGAAAAATGGGTAATTATTTACAGGATATTCTAGGTTATAGAGTACACTAAAGCCAGTATATTAACAGGAAAATTAAACTGTACTTCATAAACCCGGAGTTTGGTCGGCATCTTGTAGCTGCAACAAAGCTTCGGTAACGCTCAATTAGGGTTCTCCCCGTTCCCAGGCGTAGACTAAATTAACAGCAGCTTTTACCGGAGTTTTCCCAACATCAGACCAAGTGTCCTTCGAGAGTAAAGCCGAGGTAATGTACTCCGAGGCTGCATTTTCATCTCTCTCTTCAAAGGTGACGAAGCTTGTGGGATAGATGCTTAAAGTTTGGTAGTCTGTGCGGGGTAGTGCTTCAAAGTATTTGCGGATAACAGCGGGAATTTTGGTGTCTTCTAAAGGTTGTGCGCTCAGAGATTCGATGAAGGTGATGGCGTTCGATTGAGCGACGATGTTGATGCCGTCGCGGGGGAGTTTTAAAAGTGCATCGGATTATAAATCTTATGCTTTGAGCTTGTAGATATAGCAATCCTAAATCATTTGTGAATTTCTTACTCCCTCCCCGCGGCTTCGGGGAGGGTTGGGGTGGGTAAAAAATTTATGACTCATTTAGGATTGCGATAGTTAAAATTTGATGCTCTTGGGTAGTTGGTACTGGCGAGTAGAGCAATTACACTAACTAATTTAACCTGTACACGCAAATATTAGGGAATAATTAGGAGGTGCTAATAAAGAATTTCCTCCCACATCGTCTAGGTGAAAATGGTCACCTTTTTTACTATCATGAGGGAAGAAATTTACCAATGACCTACCCAGTATATTAAAAGCAGATTTAGAACCTTCAAAAATCAGACGATTATTAGTGATACAAATTTTAATTAAACTTTTTCCCCCCGGACTTTCCATTGGTAATAACTTTATTGAAATGGCTTCCAAGTTTTCAGGATAAAACTTGGACTTTACTTGCTCTGCATGAATAGTTAAATCTTGACTAATTCCAAGGAAAAGCGTTCCCAGTTTGCTTAGACCGCTTGCCGAATCAGATATTTGTATTTCTGGTTCGTTCCAATTACCATCAAATAAAATATACATAGCTTGCATCCTTATTTAGTAATCTGTTGGCGTAATTGTTGTTGGGTCAATTGGAATATGAGGATCTGCTAAAGCACCCCCTTGAATAACACCGTCAAACTGTGTTTGAAGATTAAGATGCGATCCTAACTGCTGTACATGAGGAGTGTTAGAATTTACATCAAAACCTACACGTCGTGTGACTCTTGTACCCGTAGTATTTGCAAACTCTTGAATTGCTTGAACACCAGTCGGAGTTTCAATGAATCGCGTTGGTACATCGGGTTCCAGAAACTGCTCAGCTCTTTCAAGGGCTTCATCAAGGCTGATTGGATCTCCACCTCCAGCACAAGTATTATGAACCAGCACCCCCAACTCCGAGACAAAGTAAGTCGGGATACCCTCAACATTAAAATTGTCAACCTCAAACGGTCCTTCCCGCTTCTCAACCCGATCGACCTCAACAACCCGACCATCTCCAGTCTGCAACAACGACCCAACAACTAAATCCTTCGCCTCAATCCACCCTTTATCCGGTATCCAGAAAGGATGTTCTCCCGTAGTAGAAATTACCTCCCCATCTGCATAAAGGTCAACCAGCACATGAGTTTCCCGTACAAAAGTCTCCAAAACCTGCCGCGTCTCAATCCCCCGGAAATTTTCTATTTAAGGAGTTCTCAAAAGTTGATTGCATCGCTCTAGTACCATTAGCTCAATCTTAGGTAACATTTCTTGAAGATAGTCATCTTCTTTGCCTGCATAGGGAATCAGTTTGAAATTGGCTTCAATCTTTTGCAAAAAATCTATAATGTTTTCAGGTTTTCGGGCATCTAAATAATTTCATGCCAAAATTCACTATCTGTGGTAGAGCCTACAATTTCAGGAATTTTCATTAATATATCTTTACTATTGTCGCCAGTTCTACTTCGTATGTATATAGTTGCAGCAGCTTGAAAAAAAATAGTAAAATCCGAAGCTATTAATTTAGAGTCTTGATAAGATTGCCATCTAGCATAAGCCATTATTTGTGCAGTCTCAGTGTTTAATAAAATCACGTATCCATCAGAACCTGCTATTAATAAATAGTTATAGGGACGTTCGCCAATTCCCCACCAACGTAAAACAGTTTCTTGCTTTATATTATTTTTGACAAGATATTCTGCATAATTTTCCTTATTACCAAACCAAACTCCACCTAATGTTAGGTTGCCGCAATCATATTGAAGAATAATTTGTTGAAAAGATTCTGGAAGTTTTGTTTTCAAAATAGATTCCACTTGTTTTAAAGTTTCAATATTTATGTTAGATTGCTTTATGATTAAATCACTAAAATCCGATCTAATCTCAGTCGGAATTCCCAGAAAAAGCTGTTTCATTTTTTCTATAATTTCAGGCAATTTAAATAATAAATTTTCCATATCTTGAATATCTTTTTATTTTTATTTGTGGTGAAATGATCCACCTAAACCAATGTGAGTACCTTGGGGAACTGGGATAGCATGAGCACCTAGATCTACATAGGGATCGGTTTTGGTGATTTGTTGATTTATTAATGATTAATAGCAATTTTTTCGGTAATTAGGGGATTTTCCATTGCTGACACATTGATTTTATTGCATTTGCCTTATTCCTTATTTTTTATTCCTTATTCCTCCTTCGTTCTTGCTTCTGCTATAAAATGTTTATGGCTGGTGGTATTATAACTAAATGCTATCCAGTTGACAATCAAGCAATTGGGTCTCTTTCCCCCGGATTCATCGGTAGAAGCAAACTAAAATCTAACATAGGTTGACATTTTATGAGTATTATGATAGCGATAGATGCCGATCGCATAAACAGTTTAGATTTGTCTCCGGTGCGGACTGTGATTGAAAAGTGGCTGGCCGAAGGAGCGATCGCCCAAAACGAACAACAGCTACAATTTGAAATTGAGTATCCGCGCGAAGAGTTAGATCCGCGAGAAATTTCGGAAATTCCCGAAGTGCGGCTGTGGTTTATTCGCTTGGATGCTTGTTACCCTTGGCTGCCATTTTTGCTGGATTGGAAAGCGGGAGAATTGGCGCGCTATGCGGCGATGTTGGTGCCGCACCAGTTTCACCGAACCCAAGGTATTCAGTACAATCCTGAAGCTTTGGAAATGTTTTTGATGAACAAAATTTTTGTGTTGACTGATTGGTTGAATCAGCAGGGAATTCCCAGTAAATCGAAGTTGATGGCGATGTCGCAGATGTTTGGTTATGATTTGGAGGATGCTTTTTTTGATGTGATCCTGCCGCACCAATAAGCTGTAAGTAAGCCCACCTAAATTGTATTTTTTGGGCAGGCGGGACGCCCAACCCCTACTCCCCACAAGAAGTCGCTCAAACTTGACTGTTAAGGAATGAGAATTAAATAACTTCCACTCTTGAAAGTGGGATGGGCGTCCCGCCCGTCCAAAAAGGACGGGCGGGA